>QEVC01000008.1 GCA_003576945.1 Candidatus Microgenomates bacterium | reverse complement strand
TACCCAGCAGACTGCTGCATCGCGCCATCTACGTATCGAAGTTGAGGACCAACCGAAACAATATCGCTTCTCTTTTCCATAATATCAACCATGATGCGCAGTGAGGTAGGTTCGAGAAACGCATCAGGATTAAGCAGGAGGAGATATTTGCCTTTGGCAATTTCGGCTCCCTGGTTGTTACCGCCGCCAAAACCGCGGTTATCTTTATTGGCAATTACTTTGACAGCGGAGAGATTTTTCTTGACATAAGTAACTGAATCGTCGGGAGAGTTGTTATCGATCATGATAACTTCGATCCGGTTTCATTGGAATAATTTAAACCTTCCTAAACGATAATTATAATTTTTTATTTTACGCTCACCGATTGGCTTGGCAGGTACGCCGCCTACTATGGTACCAGCTGGAACGTCTTTGGTCACCACGGCGCCGGCGGCGACAACCGCACCAGTTCCAATTGTAACCCCGGCGAGGATGATGGCGCGGGGGCCGATAAAGACATAATCCCCAATTTTGACTGGAGCTAACGTCGCGTGAAAATCGCTACTGCTAATATCGTGTTCACTACTGTAGATCATGACTTCGCTGGCGATATCGGTGTGGTTGCCGATTATTACCTTGTCTCTCCCGTCGATAAAGGTACGGTAGCCGATGATCGTCCCCTCCCCCACCCTAATATTGCGAGGATCATAGACACGCACACCAGTATGGAGGGTGCTACGACTACCGAGTTTTACACCAACGCTCCGCCAGACAGCATTGCGGAGAGTGTGACTAGGGATATAGGTAGTGACGTGCAGACAGAGGAGCAAAAAGTCGAGGAGGTAACTCTCGAGTCTCGGGATAGCTTTGCCAAAAAAAGCTTCACTCCAGGTATAACTATGGCCATGTTTGTCTTTGAGGGGGAATTGCATAGGTTTATTGTATCAAAACTTTGAGTGTTGCCTCTGCACACTTATCCCAAGAAAAGTGTTTGGCTCGAGCGAGGGATTTTTTGGACCATCCCTCACGATCTTTTTTGATCTCTAAGATAGCGCGAGCAATATCGGCAGGATCACGCTCATCAAAAAGCTTGCCGGCTGTTCCCACCACCTCAGGAAGACTACTATTATTTGCAACGGCAACTGGGGCTCCAGATGCCATGGCTTCGATTGCTGGTACTCCGAACCCCTCGTAGAGTGAGGGAAGGATATAGACGTCGGCTCCGCGGTAGAGCGCGAGCCTAGTTTCGTCGCTAACATAGCCAGTCATAACAATGTCATTATGGTCGGGAGAGGATTTGATTACCTCGAGAGACTCTTCTGCCATCCAGCCGATATTGCCGGCGAGGACTAATTTGCCTTTATAGCCGTTTTCTTTGAGGATGCGGAAGGCTTGGACTAGTTTAATCGCGTTTTTACGAGGCTGAATCGTTCCCAAGAATAGAAGATATTGGTTTGTTTTTAGGTTGTACTGTCCTAGTTTGGTAGAACTAACTTTTGAAGTGACATTAAAAAGATTTTGGTCGTAGCCGTTGTGAATCACGGTAATTTTGTTTGGATCAGTGCCATACAACTTGATTAGGTCTTCCTTAGTTGCCTGTGAGACTGCGATCACGGAACGCGCATGAGCAACTGCGTGCCTGCTCCAGTTTTTAAGTTTGTACAAATCACTCGGGAGAAAAAGATCAGGAAAGTATTCGTAAGCTAAATCATGAATCGTGACGACAGATGGGCTACCAATATAGCTTGGAGTGTAGTGGGCGGGAGACCAAAAAGAATGATAGTGCGCGCGAGTTAAAAAGAGGTTTGTAGGCAGAGCCAAAGAGAGCCACGCACGACTCGGACCAATGTGGTGATAGTGCCAGTTTGGAGTTTCTTCTGGCATGTCCGAGACCAGTGGGTCGCGATGGTAGAGATGGTATTCAATTTCTGGATCCATCTCCTTGATTCTTTTGAGGATGTGATATGTATACTGACCCGTGCCTACCCTATTTTTGACGTTTGCCTCATTGACATCAATACCAATTTTTATAGTCATAAGTATCTAGCGCCTAGTGCTTAGTTTTTCATAGATTGTTATAACTTGTCTAGCAGTGTTTTGCCAATTGAATTGCTTGGCGCGTAGTATACCTTTTTTAATCATTTTTTCACGCATCGATAATGCTTGAACAATACCAGACTTAATCGACTCAGTATTAGTTGGATCAACAAGAATGGCAGCATCGCCGGTTACCTCGGGGAGCGAACTAATATTACTAGTGACGACTGGAGTGCCACACGCCATGGCTTCGAGGACGGGGAAACCGAAACCTTCGTAGAGTGATGGATAGCAAAAGATGGTTGCACCACTATAGAGCGCAGGCAAATCATCTTCAGCTACAAAACCTAAAACGTTAACATGAGCAGGATTGCCGAGTTTTTTACCCCAGCCGTATTTACCAGCAATCACCAACGGAAGGTCGAGATTTTTAGTCGCCTCGATTAATCTTTCCAGATTTTTCCTTGGCTCCTGGGTTCCGAGACTAAGGATATAGCGTGAAGGTAGTGAATATTTTGTTTTCACTCGCTCCAATTCTTCCTTCGATACTGGCGAATATGTAGTACTTATGCCTGGATAAACGACGTCTATTTGTGAATCTTTGATTTGATATTTTTCTACGAGATCATTTTTTGTACTCACAGAGTCGGCAATGATGTGATTGCCATGACTAATGATTCGAGAGAGCCGAATAGACTGAGTGTGTCTGATAAGCGGGTCAACGGTTTCGGGATATTTAACGAAGGCGAGATCATGGACAGTCGTGACAGTAGGCACACGAGTAACTGGCGCAGTCCAATCCGAGAGATGGATTAGATCAGTTTTGCCACTTAAGTATTCTAAGTGGAGTGGAGAGTAGTTAAAGAGTAGCCCTGCTAGCTTGGGTGAGACGTGAGAATAGATCCAAGTTGCCTTATTCCAAGGCTCAGTTGTTTGAAGCGACTCAAAATAGAAGCGCTGCTTGCGAACCCCTGCCCAGAGGATGAACTCATGAGACGTGTTGAGTGTGAGGAGAGCTTTAACTAGCTCAAAGGTGTAACGACCCACTCCAGTTCCGGAATAGGCCATCTGAGAGACGTCAATTGTTATTTTCATAAATATCAACCTGGAGCCCAGGATATACTTGCTGCGCCTCTAAACTGTACCCGAGAGCGCTCAGCTTGGCAATGCCTGCCCTCGTAACGTCAAAGACGTTCTCAACATACCTAATATAGATAATATGAGATGGGAAGATTGGTAAGGTGCTAAGCACTTTTGGCTCGATAATCTGACCGCTCAGGACGCCATAGTATAGTAGTGGTGCATTTTGATTAAGACTTGGTAAGGCGTAAACGGCATTTGGACCATAACTTGCAACTATGCCCCTCCAATCTTCACGATGAAAACTGGGATTAAACCAAAAAACAGTGAGAAAGAGGAGCTGGAGTGAGATGACTGCGTACGTCCAGGATCGAGAGAGTTTGACTAAGCCGAGAGAGAGGATTAATAGGTACGCCGGGACGACAAAGAGCAACCTAGTATAACTATAGACTGGGAGTAGGAGGGAGACGAGCGCGAGAACTGGGATACTACCCAACCAAAGTAGAATTGGGAGAGGAATACTCTTGACGGCCAAGACTATCCTTGCGTGGAGTGCGAAAGCCAAAGCAACAACTAAGCCGTAAACCCAGGTGGGAGTAAAGGAGATGCGGCCGATAACTGCCTTAACCCAAGTCAAAGCGAGCGCTTTGAGTGAGATACCACCTACAACGTTGCCCCACTCTGGTGAGCTACTAACTGTACTGAGTCCTACCTGAAGTGATTGATAGAGTGAGGGTAGCCAGAATAAAAGGGTTAGCCCAGTAATAAGCTGAGTGAGTATAAGATCACGACGCTTTATGATAATGGTATAGATAAACAAGATCAAATGCAGGAACCACGTGAGATATGAGGTCCAGAGGAAGAGGGTGGTATATAGTATGTAGTATGTAGTATTTTGTATGGAATTTGATTGTTTTTGAGTTATTAAGATGTAGTAGTACATAGCGGCAGTCACAAAGAAAGTGGTTAGACCATAGGTCCTCCCCTCTTGAGAGTAGTAAATGAGTAGTGGGTTGGTGGCAGCAAGACCTCCCACTAAGTACATTAGCTTTTTGCCACCAAGCAGTTCACCTAGTTTGGCCGCTGCATAAACTGTGCCGAGCCCAGCGAGGAGCGATGGGAAACGCAGTGCCAGTTCACTATATCCAAAAATACTAGTCCAGAGCCAACCAATAAAGTGGTAGAGGGGTGGCTGAAAATCGGCGAGTGCATAGGTTAAAAGTGGGCCCATTTTGCCCATCAAGGCTAGTGCTTGGATTGCCTCGTCTAACCAAAGTGATTGATTGATTAGGATTAAGCGGAGAAAAAGGGCAAAGGCCAGAAGATAAAACATAGTTATTTACTAAGTTTACCAGTAGTTAACATCTCTAAGATACCAACAAAGCGACCATAGTCATACACGAGCTTAAATGAGAGAAAGTAGAGATTGTGATGAGTTAAGGATTTGGTAATAGCGATAATGAGCGAGAGGGGTAAAGAAGTCCTGACTAGAGCGTAGAGCGAGCCAATAAATCCATATTTATAAGGTCTTTTGGCACTCCATTTGGCTTGTCTGTATACGGAAGCGAAACTGTTGGAATTATGGTGATAGCAGAGCGCGTGGGTGGCAAGTGGCCTGACTCCGAGCTTGTTAAATAAGCTCCAAGTATCGGTGTAGCCAATGTCGTCAAAGCCCCCTACCTGATCGAATGCAGATTTTAAAATAGCGCGATAGTCAGTCCCATATTTTGGCGGATTGGGTGGAAATCTTTTCTTATTTTCCCATCCTTCTTGAATATTCCAACAACGCGCGAGTGGGTTGTCCCAATTGGCGACCCTTTCGTTGATTGTATATGTTCCGATTGTTTTACCACCTAGAATGGGGTTAATTAAATCTTCGACATAATGTGGATCAAAGGTCATGTCAGCGTCGACAAAGAGGAGGATGTTGCCACTGGCTTTTTTGGCCCCGAGGTTCCTTGCCTTAGCAGGACCCAAGTGCTTTTGGGAGAGGTAGGTAACGCTAGGAAAGTTTTTTACGATTGCTTTTGTTTGATCGGTACTCCCATCATCAACTACGATAATCTCGATTGGGACAGTCTGGGTTAATAAGGAAGAGAGTGCGGCAACTATGGTTTTTTCACTGTTGTAGGTTGCGAGGATGGCTGAAGCGATGGGCTTAACATTTGGTGAGTTCATTTAGAGCGTTCTCCAATAGTTTTGAAACTGCCTTAATATTGTAGCGCGCGAGCTGCTGAGTATAGTCGATTTTTCCCCCCTCGGCTGCTTTTACTATTGCAGACTGGACACTTTTTGGGTCTTTTGGGTTGACGTAGTACCCCGCACCTCCGATGATCTCTCTTCTAATGGGATCATCGGTTGCAACAATGGGTAGACTAGCTGCCATCGCCTCTACGAATACGTTGCCAAATGCTTCTCTGGAATCTGGGATAAAACAAAAAACATCAGAGTAGTTGTAATAGGCCGGGAGTTCTTCTGGACTTACGCGCTTGATCCAGCGAAAGTCGTAGGCTCTTTTTGAGAGAACGTCTTGCAGCTTACGATTTTCTTCCCCATCACCGATAATTATGTGTGAGAGTGGGAGTTCGCTTAGATATTCAGCAGTTTTGGTGATGTTTTTGTACTTGGTTAAGGCACCAACGGTTAAGACAACTGGGCGAGGCAGTGAGAGATCAATTTTTTTGGATGATTTAGAAAGAACAACTGGGTTTGGGATTACGACGACTCTTGTGCGACTCGTTTGGTAGGGTTTACACCAAGTGGCTTGATAATCGGTCATTGCGATAAAGAGATCTGGGTGTGAAAGAAGTGTTTTGATATCATGATGACCTAGGCCGGCGGCACCAAAGACAGTGATTTTTTTGGTTGGCAGGGCTCTTTTTAAGATCCTTAGCTGTGGCGCGCCGTTACCAGCGATTATTACATCAGGATTTATTTTTTTGATTGGAGAGAGCGAGTCTTTGGTAAACTCGATCGCTTGAAGACTCGCAGGATCGCGCTCTAATCTAAACAAAAGTTTTTCAAGAAGATTATTTGGGGCAGCTTGTGGAGCGAGAGTGAGAGGGTGAACGCGAATAGTCTTGTAATTTTTACCAGGTACTATATCTCCGGCTTGGATTATGGTTACGTCATTTTTCTTTGCGAGTTCGGTAGCGTACAAATCAAAGACACGCTCGAGCCCTCGATTTACTAGCCCTTGAGTGAGGTTAAGAAAAATTATTTTCATATAATTTTTCGCTTGATATTTTTGATTGGGGTAATGAGGGTTGCAAGCCAAGTATAGAGCAGTGACCTGTGCGATTTGGGATCATTTTCCCAAGACTTTTTGGGTGTATCAAAAACGACCGGAGTAACTGAGTAAATGGGGATACCTAGCTCGATTTTGTATTTTCCGCGGTTAAACATAGGGAGATTACCACCCAAGCTACTGCGCTTTAAATACATCGCATGGTAGAGATAATTATTAGTGATGTAGTGAAGGGCGGGATCGTGACCTACTATGGCAGTCCCTTTATTGTCATAGTATCCCTCAAGAGGATAATCGCCACTTAAATGTAGGCCTTTGAGCTTTTTTAGGTTGAGAGCACGCAAAACGAGATGACCCGTTTGACCAAACATATTATATGAGCCCACACTTTCTTTTTGACGATGATAAATATCCCCCAACAAGTCGTAGCGTCGGACAGTGACACCCTCGTATTTGCCGGCATTAATAGCGGAGATGACTTCTTGCGCGGTCTCTTCTGGGTAGACCTCATCACCATCAACTACCCAGAACCAAGCGGTTTGAGTTTTTTTTAACTGATCCTCGCGAATACGTGTGACATCGGAAGCGGTATTAACACGAGTTTGAGTGAGTTTAATTTTGGGAGATTTTATTGATTGAATTGCCTCTACGGTATGGTCCGAACTACCTGTGTCAGTAACTAGAACAGTGTCGACATAAGGGAGGATGGAGAGCAGGCTATACCTTACCCACTGGTCTTCATTTTTGACCATCATGTGGACGGTAATCTTACTTTTTGCCATAGTGTTTTTGGTACTCGGAGTAGGCAGTGGTGAGGGTGTAGATAATAACAACTGTGCGTGTAATAACGCGGGCCCAGCCGGCGCCCACCAAACCAAAGACAGGGATTAAGATTAGGTCTGCCGCAATAAGAGTGAGAGCAGTTAAGAAACCAGAGATCGCAAAATACCTAGGATAATCAAAGACGTAGAACAAAGCCACAAAAGGAGTAGTGGCGGTAAGGAGTGCGGTCGAAATTAAGAGAATATTGAGGGTGGGGACGACAGCGAGGTAGCTGGTACCAATAGTTAGGTTAACGAGGGGAGTGGTTATGAGGATAATCGCGAGAGTCAAAATAAGCGCGGCCGTTGCTAGCATGGAACCTTTTTTGAGATATTGGTCGAGATTTTTCTTGTCTTTATACTGAGCTACCCGCATGTTAAGCACAGTCCCGAGAGACCAGCCGATTAGAGAGGCGACGGTGGCGATACGAGTGGCCGCGGCGTAGAGACCTGTCTCATGGGTAGTGAGATAATTCTGGACAATAAGCACATCGATGTTTTCGGCGAGGGCGCCAGCGAGGATCGAGAGACTGGTCCAGCGAGCGACATTAATAATTGATTTGGTAATTTTTGGGTTGTAGCGAGGGAGGAGTTCCCTAAGCGAAATCACAGTAAGACCAACTGTGGCACCAAGGAGTGGGAAGAGCATGTAGCTGAGGGTGATGACCTGCAGATTAACGGTAACCACTAAGGAAACGAGGGCGAGGGCGAGTTTAAGCAGAGATTGAATAGTGTTAGTTGCCACCGAGAGGCCAAAGTGCTGTCTAGCCTGAAGTAGTGAGTTAATGTACTCATAAATGACCACGGAGGTGGAGAGCACGATTACGAGACGGACCAAGGGGGTGTAGTTTGAGCTTAAATTAAGCAAAGTGCTAGTGAGGTAGGAGGAACTAATTAGACCAAACACAACAACTACTGACATGATAATAGCTTTAAGATAAGCTCCATTTTGGGAGTAACTACGAACTAGATTAGGTTTGCCGTGGTTCTGGGCGATGGCACGAGAAATGGCGATGTTGATCCCCATATCACCAATACGTGAGAGTATTAACATTGTCGAAAAGAGAACAGAGAAAATGCCAAATTGTTCTGGGCCAAGCACCCTTGAGAAAATGATCATGGCGATGGCCGCAACACCCGTAGATCCCACGTTGCCAATGGTCATGAGAACGGCGGATTTTAACCCGCTTGACCGACCTAGCTTAATTACTTGTGACAACATGTCCTTATTGTCTCACAGAGTTGGTTTGTACTCTAGCTTAAGAGGTTGGTAATCAGTCTGATCATGATGTCTTTGTCACTAGGATGACTCCGCGCGATTAGGAGAGCTAGCGCGACAATTGACATGTACAAAAAAGTGCAACTTCAACATGTAAGGAATGTAAGAAACTCATGACCAACTCCATCATTTGTGTTGCAATGCCTCTTATTCGATATTCTTCCACAACCCTAACCTTACCCACTCCGCCAAGTTTAATGGACATTACCTGCGTTTTTTCTTTGAAAAGTTGTATGTAAAAGACAAACAGATTGTCAGAACAGTCTACTCACCAATTTTTGAAGCATTAAAACAAGAGAATGCGGTTATATTAACCAGTGACTTGCTCACAACGTGGGACTCGTATCGAAGGACAGATTGGATCAAAGAACTCGAATATCTGGAGCTTACCTACCAGGAAACACAGAAGTTTTTATTGGAGAAATATTTGAGCGCCTAAGCAGTGATGCTGTCAAATGGCAAATTCTTGATGAGTGCTTCGATCTGACTATCAGAAACCTGCTTGGAATAGTAAATCTGACCCGTTTCCTGTTCTTTTTCGGTGGCAATGACCTGCCAGTTGGTTTGGATGCTAGCTTTGGTAATTGGCTGTCTGATCTCTTTTTGCTTCACATAGGAGATAATCTCATTTAAGTCCGGCTGGTACTTTTCTAAAAGCAGGTACATATCATAGAAATCACGGTACCGAGCCCGATCGCTCATGGCTCGGATTTTCTCAGCACAAATCTCTTTGATATCCATGACAGTTACCGTAAAATCCACACCCCAGACGTTGTGGTAAACCAGGGTTTGAGGGGGTAATAGGACATTTTGCAAAAAATCAATTTCTACCTTGAGCGAGTTAGGCTGGATAAGTGGTCCGGTGTATTGCAGTTTCTCAATTTTGATGGTGGCGTTTGAGAGATAGTCCTTCTTGATACTGAGATAATCGATGTTATCAAACATTTTTCGTACTTCCTCGATAGGTAGGGGTGTTTTGTTTAAAGAGAAATCCAAATTCTCTGAAAAGCGATATTGATCCAAATAGCAGTGATGAAGAGCTGTACCGCCCTTGAAAATAAGGGTTTTGCCAGTTTGAGAAGCGGCAATGATCTGCATTACTAGCGTTAGAAAATAATCCTTTTCGGCAATATATAAAGGGTAACGGAGACTTTTACGGTTGATGATTTCTAGTTGTTGTCGGGTAAGCATAGAGTTTATTTAATTGCCTGGTATTTATCAAAATAAGCGTCGTAATAAATTCGCCACTTGGCGTTAAACTTTGTATCCCCAGCCAACATGCAATGAGTTCCCTTTAATTTAACTTGGGTTTTAAGATCGCTTGAATCAATTCCTAAGAGGTCAAACAGGAACCCAAATGTCTTGGCGGTGATCAAAGACATCTTCCCCAGATATTCAGTCATTTTTTGCAGATCAAGTGAATCTCTATATAAGGAGAGCTTTTCTATGACCAGATCAACAGTATATTTGCTTTTATGAAACTGAATCATATCAATGAGAGCCTTTTCGGCAGTCGCCATACGCACCGTCTTATTATCAATACTTACCTCTTCCCAACCAAAGAACCACTTATCAAGCACTGTCACAAAACTATATTCGATCGATTGCAGCTGCACAGTCTTATATCGCACTTGGGAAATGGAAATAGTCTTTTGAGTAAGCTGGTCAAACATACTGTGATAACTCAAAGCTGACTCAAAAGAGACATAGGAGTCTTTAACCAGAAGATTAGCCACCACATAAGGCGAGAGTGATAAAAACCCACGGTTGGAGAGATCAGAAATGGCATACAGCCCCCTCTTTACCCGAATTAACCAACCATTGCGGGTCAATTTAACAATTTCCTTCTTGGTCCTCTGCTGGTTCCACAACCCCTCAGCTTGGTTATATATCTGGTCAGAGGTTACGATTTGACCATATTTGACAATTAGATCCTCGAGAAGCGTGCTTTGGTTGGTGTTTAGAATAGTTTGTTTCATATAGTCTTAGTACCCTTTTATGGGAACTATCTACTCATAGATTAGACAATTCCAAGGAGGTTGTCAAGGGTAATAACGGCATTGCTGGGGTACCAGCTAGTACTCGAAGTCAATAAGCTCACTTAAACTGCGAAATAAACTGCAAAATTGTGTCCCAAGTCCCCTTACTTGTGACTGGATTAGGAGTGGATTTTGGGATATCGAGTGGGTTGTAGGCGATTACATCCTGGACGGTTAGGTCATTGTTTAAGTGGTTGTAGTTACCAACCACAATCACGGGTTTTTCTGTAACACGGTGAGAAGAATTAAAGTTGAGATCATATGAGAGCATATAAACGTCGCTAGTTGGCAAAACGAGAACGTCACGAGGCGAACCAGTAATAATAACCTCGTGGATAACCCCGAGCTTAGTCATGGGGGTAGAGACTCCCCTGCCCTGCCAGAGCCGGTAGCCGACATAGAGAGCAATAGGGAGTACGATCAGGGGGATGGTAAAGCGAAGCGCGACTACCGTATTCTGACTCTTCCACATCCGCTTGAGAGCGAGCCAAAGTCTGCCAATCGGATTATTAACCTTAATGTTTAAATCGAGAAAAGGATCTTGGAGATTTTCGGCTTTTGTTACGTCGACCTCAACCGCGTGGACCCCATTAACCGAAACGCTTCGACCAATTTTGCGTTTGGTTTCACTGGTACGACTGACTAAGTCAACTCCCATGATTTGAGAATAGCAAATTGAAGGAAGAGTGCAACTATGATTATTTGGAAATAGTGGCACTAAGCCCGCAGTGATCAGAGAGACCGGTTAAGACCTGGACATTACTGATTTTGTAATCGGCGGTCGAGAAGAGGTGATCAACGACGAGCTTTAGTTCAGGTTTGCGAAACAGCACGGGGTCGAGAGTTGAGCTGAGGTCAGGAGGGAGATGGTCCTGGTAGCGATGGGCGAGCTCTTTGTACACCATGCTAGTTCGATCCGCGTTAAGATCGCCCGCTAAGACAAAACTCGGAATTTGATCTAATAAAGTCTGAAATCTTTGGTAATCTTCTCGCTGAGCCACATCCGCATCGGTAGTGAGTGCCCAGGTGAAGTGAGTGGTGGCAAACGTATAGTGAGTGGTATCCGCCGCAAGCTCTGTTACAAGGAGAGCACGGGGATGCTTTTTTGTTTTCATAAACTCATGTGGGATAACGACGGGTGGCTCAGTGTAATAATCGATTTTTACTTTAGTGGGTTTGAGCTTGGTAAGAGTGGCGATACCCCATTCGCCAAGTGGCTTAAAGATGTGCTCGTAGATATTAAAGTCAACGTGAGGAGCAAAGCTTAGATGGTAGCCAAACTGAGTCGCCCACGCCTGCGCGTGGATCTTATATACTTCTTGCAAAAAGACGACATCAGGCTCGTTAGTTTTGAGATACGCTTCAACACTACCCTTATGTTTATCGGCTTCGATGTTAAGGGAAAATAAACTTAGGCTCATGCGGAGACATCATACCACTTGTGAGATAATATAAATGTGAGTAAGAAATTAATTTCGGTTGTAATACCAGCATTTAATGAAGCCGGCAATATTGGGGCGATTTTTGAAGCAATAAAAAAAGTGATTCCCAATAAATACGATGTGGAAGTCATATTTGTCGATGATGGCAGCACGGATGAGACGCTGCTTTTAATAAAGAAGCTGAGCCGCCGACATAAAAATACCCACTACCTCTCACTGAGTCGTAACTTTGGCCACCAGTACGCACTCAAAGCAGGGATTGATCACGCCCGAGGATCGGCAATAATAACGATAGATGCGGATCTAGAACATCCCCCGAGTTTAATCCCCAAAATGCTATTAGCTTGGGAGGATGGGGTAAAAATTGTTTATACCCAAAGAGAGGATGACCCAGAACTGCCACTCCATAAGAGAGTAACCTCTAAGCTGTTTTACCAAGTGATAAACAGGCTCTCCGAGACGCCGATCCTCGCGGGTGGAGCAGATTTCCGGCTAATCGATGCGAGGGTAGCGCGGATGGTGAGAGAGAGTTCGGAGAGTACGTTATTCTTACGTGGACTAGTTGCCTGGAGTGGCTACCCATCAATCACCCTTAGCTACAAACCAAAAAAGAGAAGTTGGGGGAGATCTAAATATACTTATACTAAGATGCTCAAACTCGCAGTGGACGCGCTGACCTCTTTTAGCGTAGTCCCCTTACGCATCGCCACAATTATCGGATTTTTGATGTCTTTTTTTACGGGACTATACGGGCTATATGCCATCATTGCCTACTTTACGAACTGGAATGTAATTACGGGATGGCCGTCTGTGATAATCAGTGTGTTGTTTATTGGCGGACTCCAGCTACTGATCCTTGGCATCATTGGGGAGTATATCGGCAAGATATTTTTGGAGACGAAAAAGAGACCGCTCTACCTGATTAACGAAAAGAAATTATGATGGCAAAAATTATCCCTTTGATTGTGTTTGCGACTTTTGGCTACTACTTGATGGGGGGGCTTTTTTCAGCCAAATTGGGGATGATCGATGATCATGAAATCCCCTACTTTTTGGGGAGTGATGGAGCGATCACTTTAGCTGAACTACCTAGTGTAATAGGCAAGACTGAGCTCGGAGCGTGGGGAGAGTACCTTAGATTTAGACCGAGTTACTACACTCTCCGAGTAATGGAGACGATGTTGTGGCGTGATAATGCGACACTTTGGTTTATGACTCGTTACCTCCTACTAGTTATCTCCATGTGGTGGGGAATGCGCATCATGAGCCACTACTTTCCCAAGATCCTCTCTTATCTATTTATCTTCTACGTCCTTACCATGCCATTTTGGCCGGACCTGCTCACCCGCCTCGGACCCTCGGAGATCTACGGCGTTCCCGCGCTACTCGGTTTTGCCTACGGCTACGTTTTTAATAAACCGTATCTACTACTACTTTCATATATCGTAGCGGTCGGGGCAAAAGAAAACTTTTTATTCCTCCTACCCCTACTCCTACTTTGGATATGGCAACAGGTGAACAAGCGCCAAATGACCAAATGGTTGTGGGCTACCTCCCTAATAGCGATTGCATATACCGGCTGGATTGTGGCGGCGATACTGGTGGCTACAGGGAGAGCGGGTGCGGATATTTATGGCGAGGCGATTAGTTATCGCTATCGTGTAACTAGGTTTGTTTGGGATATTCCAAAAATTATAGTTGAGCGGAAAATGTACGCGAGCCTGGCTGCAACATTACTAATGATCGTAACCTGGATTAGGAAACCAAAGAATAAACAGGTTCTGAATATTTTACTAACCATGCTGGCTGTTTATGGAGTAATTGCAAGCCAATATATTTTTTACCCTAACCAAATCCCGACTCTGATGCGCTACGACTATCCAGTTATGATCCTGTTTAGAGTCGCGGACATGGTAGCACTCTACTACTTTGCTCAAAAGTACAAAATAACTAAAAAAATTATGTTTGTTGCTGCTGGGATAATATTATCGATATTAATCTTTAAGTGGAAATATCCTTATATACATAGTCAAACACGAAGAGTTGTCGCTTCAACAAATAATTTTTCGAAAAAAATTGAAACTGTAGTAGAAACTGCTAATAGAGATAGAACTAGTAAATTAATTTTTGTTAGCTCTAGGTGGATAGATTTTGAGCCCGTGACATCTGTGGTTAGGTATTTGGTCGCAAGATCAGCAACAAATACATTTGAACTTAAGTACACTCCAGAAATAGGACTGAGTGACCCATTGGGAATACATTTGGAGGGTCGGATGGTTGGCGCCATGAATGGGAGCAATAACGAAGAGTTATTCGCTCGTTTTACTCCGTTTTCTAACCCATATACTAATTGTTATAGCGTAGTTTTTGGCTCGTCTACTGCCCTACCAACTTGTCCCGAGTTAGTGAGATTCTAATCAAAGTGAGCATCGATAAGACATATACTCCGAACCATAAATACCACCAATTACCCTTAAGATAGAGCGATTTGTATTGCGACACCTGAGTAATTAGAACATTAATAGATGACACATCATAATAGACTGATAAGAGTCGATATAGACCACCGAGCTGGAGCCAAACAAAGACGAGGACTAGGGCAAGTCTGAAATAGCGCTTAACCATAGCATTCCATGCTAGCGAGACAATCCCCAAGATGAGTAGCGATAAGTGAGCGAGGATAGAGGGAAAAAAGTAACGAGCCTGAATCCCGAGCGAATAACCATTTAGCTTAAAGTGCTGATAGTCATACCAGAAAATGGCGAGACCATAGACAATGCTTGCTAGGAGAGAAAATATGGCAGCAGGCATTTTGGCACTAATTTTTTGTTTTTTATAATATTTGTAAAAGTAAAAAGCCAAACCAATTACAGATAATAGTACTAGGCGATTGGCGACCTGCCAGTAAATGGGTGGCAAGACAACGCCCAGCCATTTAAACACACCCCAATACCATACGACATTTTGTGCTAGGAGCTTGCTAACCGAGAATCTCAGATATTCGATAAATGTGATGTTGTGGGTATTGCTTACGCTAAATAAGCCGAGATATGGAGATAGCTGATCCCAGCCTAATATCGCGATTATACCCACTGCAAATATAAGGAGAATCAGTGATTTATACTGTTTCTTTATTACGATACCCATTAAAAAAGCGAGACCGAGGATAGTCACGTTAATGAAAGCCTGTGGTTTGGTGTAGATGTCTAATAAGAGGGTGATCACTGAAGCGGTTACAAGCTGGAGGCTAATTCCCTTTTTAACTATCAGTAAACCTAGTAAGAGGATCGTGGAAGATAAGAGATTGTGAAGATTGTCGGAGTTGACTCCGGCGCTTACAAAACTAAACATAGGTTGGAGAATGACCAAAGTGGCTAAGGTGTAACCATAGATACTTTTGCCAAACATAACTTTCCCGTACCAATAGGCAGCGTAAGCTAGGAGCGCGACTAATAAGACGTTAAAGACACGCAGTACAAAAATGCGATCGATAATAGTGCCAGCTCCTACGAATTCATAAGGGAGGGTCAGGAGGGCATAATAAAGGGGTGGGTATTTGGCGGCTTCGGCACCTATGTAGGTAGAGCGAGCTGAATCTGTGTTAAGCGCCGCAATTTTTGATTCAACTGGGCCGATTAGACTCTCACTATAATCAGGGCGGTATTCTGGGTGGTAGGTATATTTGTTGTTACCCAAGCCATCTCGAAAGGTTCCCATGATTAATTGAGTTTCTGCCATTTCGCGACTCAGATCGAGTGTTCCACCCTTGGGCATCTCCCTCATCACACTCAGGTAAGAGACAGACCCGATGTGAGCCTGCTCATCGGGAAACTCAAATATTGGGGTAGCAAATGACCAGCCTAAGACGATCCCGATCGTAGCGATCATTAGTTTAGACGCTGTTTTTAACATAAGCATGATAGCCTGAACGAATAATACTTTTGAGGTCGTGATTAGGACTCCAATTAAGAGAATTCTTAGCAAGCTCGATATCAGCCAGAGAGTAACTGATATCACCAGGATTTCTGGGGCCGTAGGTGATGGGGATTGTGATTCCAGATATTTCTTCGACTAGATCATGCACCTGCTTCATGGTGGTAGGCACTCCCCCACCAAGATTGCAGATTAAAGATCCCTTGCCGGATCGCAAATAAGAGAGCCCAATGTGAAAAGCACGAGCGATGTCTTCGACGTGGACAAAATCGCGAACCACAGTACCATCGACTGTGTCATAGTCGCTGCCACTAATCACGATACCTTGGTGACTCATAGCGGCCTCATAGAGACGAGGCATGATCGCCCGACTATCTTTTGATTGCAGGAGTCTCCCCTCACTTTCGGCTCCACCGACATTAAAGAATCTAAAGGCGACGTAGTTATCATAAAGTTCTTGTAGCGATGTTTCCCCTGCCAATTTAGTTTCACCATAAGGACTAGTGGGGCGGAGAGGATGGGATTCTTTAACTCTGTCGTTACTCACTGGTGTACCATAGACAGCGGCTGAGTTAGCATATAGTGCATATGGAACATTGTGAGACTTAGCGATGCTCCAAACATTACGAGAACCCAGATCATTTACCTCTTTGTATAACTTGGCCTGGCTGACACTCTCGGCGGCGTTTACAAGTGCCGCGAGGTGGATGACAGCTTCAAACTGAGTTGTGTCAAAGACCTTATTTAGATCATCGGTGCTTCTGATATCGCCAACCACCAGCTCCTCACCACTAAGTAAATTTTTTGGACTACCAGCAATTAAATTATCAAAGACAACGACTTGCTCACCTGACTCAGAGAGTAATTTAACAATATGACTACCTATGTAGCCAGCTCCACCAGTGACCAGAATCATTTCAACTCCTTTAGGTATGATTGGCCTGCTGGAGTAGTGCGATATTGCTGATATTTGCTCCTGGGCTTATCTGGGATAGTTAACGCAAGATATTTTTGATCTATCAAAGGTTGGACATGCCTTATAAAATTCTTATTGTTGATATATAGATTTAACATGACCATGATTTCTGACTTTTTCTTTGGTCTAAGACAGTAATTAAGTATTTTCAAACTATGATCATAGGCTCTATCATAGGCTCCTTTTTCATCTCCTTTATGGGCATTTACTGATTTTCCTCTGGCATCATAGTCTCTATCATAGGCTCCTTTTTCAATACTCCTTACTAGCCATTGAGGATGTATGGGGAGCGTTGTTGTAAAGTAGCTGAGATCATCATCGGTGTCAAAAATTGGCTTCGGTGAGCCATTTTTACTCATTTCCCTAATAATCTTTAAGATGCCCGTCCCTCTACCCTCTGTTAAGTGCAACTCTTTAAGAAAATCGCCTATTCTTCTGTTTCGATACTTTCTGGCAGATATTTTACCTGACTGTAGCTTTGCTTTGTTTAGGGGTGGTAGTGGGCCAGGGTAACTTATCATTTCTAATTTGTTTGGAAATATTCTGACTTCGATCGGACTATCATCCTCATAGCTACGATGATAAATGGTATTTACCAGTGCTTCTTCGATAGCGCCAAAGGGATAATTGTAATATCTAACCGCCTTAGCTTGATCGGGAATTTTTTCTACTCTTTCCACAATAATTTTGTTTTTTATATAAATTAAGGCGTCCTCTAATTGTTTATCGATCGGTCCTGTGAATATCTTTTCAGTAAAATCATCACCCTCTTCGTTTTTAAACTCGATTAAGTCAATCCGAGCGCAGGGGAAAAATTTTTCTGGATTATTATTAAACATTAGTAGGCCAATATTTTTAGGCTTAAGGTATTCTTCTGGGCCTTCAACTATATTCATGCGACGATAGAGTTCTGTGAGGTCAAGATCGTTTCTGCCAGCCAGTTCACTACCAACGTTAGTTAGATAATTTTGAATGAGCTGTGGATTTATATCTGTAATACTCGCAGTTTGTCTGATTTGATCGTCGTAGGGAACTTTGGCTGACATTTGGAGTAGATCCTTTTCTTCTACTTGGCTAGCTTTTTTAGTCACCGAAAACCGTCTGATATAGTACGATTGTGGTGAACCCTTAATCAATGCGTCCGGACACTTATATGGGCGAGTAGAACCTCCTGGAACCCAGATCATAAGGATCGTTTGACCTTGAAAAAGAACAGGCTCCACTACGGGGAAATAAGTAGGAAATATTTTGTAACATAGGCTTAATAGTTCTTTTTGATATTTATCAATTTGATTAGTGCTTACGCCGATTGGGGGAAGCTTTGGTTTACCACCCTGCTCCGCTATCCCGATTACAATATATCCACCACCCCAATTGTTGAGATCATTAGCAAATGCACAGATAGAATGAAGTATCTCTATTGGGTTCCACCCTTTTTTAAACTCAATACGCTCCCATTCAACTGTTTTACCGGTAATGAGTTCTTTAATATTGATTGGGAGTGACATAAAAACTTCCTTGTGGTAAGGATATTGTCTATCTAATGTTTCCTTTTTACAAGGAAACATTCCCTATTTTTCAATTAAACTGTTGTAGAGCTTGAGATGTGCGTCCACTATTTTGGATTTGGAAAAATTTTCCTTAATGTGAGAAGCGGCATTAAGACTGAGCTCAGCCCTAAGTTTCTGATTATTTAGAATTGTGGAGATACCGCGTGCGAGATCATTCGTGTCATAGGGTTTTGCAAGATAGCCAGTTTTGTTGTGTAGTACTAACTCAGGGATGCCACCAACGCCAAAGGCAACGACGGGGGTACCGCAAGCGAGTGATTCCATGGCGACATAAGGGAGGTTCTCCATCCTGGAGGGCAGAACAGTCAAGCTGGCTGATTGATAGTACCTAGCCATTTCCATATCGTCTTTGATAACTCCTAGACACTCCACCACTATCCCGTCAATTCTAACGTCATTGGGGAGTCTTGAGAGACCTGCAATTCTTAAATTAACTTTAGATTTTAGGTCCGCAGGTAGTGTGTTGAGCGCTTGCACGACTAAATCTAGTCCTTTGTTAGGATCTAAGTCTGCATTCATGGCTGAGTAAAGAATATTAAATTCCCCCTTATTTTTTGAGTTAGGGATAAAAATATTGGTATCGACAAAATTGGGAATGTGAACAAGATATTGTGACCCTATCAGCTTGGCTTTACTTGCTAGTGTATTGATTGCACGACTCGGAGCTATAAAATTAATGGTTTGACGTGATAATAGCTCTCGCTTGCGTTCCCAAACCAAACGATTAAGATCTAATCCGTGTTCAGTATCTGGACGATTAGAGGGCAAGTATCCTTCAATCATGCGTGTTGGGTCTAGTGGCAGGTGCTCTGCTCCTAGTAGTGGCCAGAGATCGTGCAGTGTCCAGAGAATAGGTACGGGACAGTGCATTAAGCTTTCGGGTCTGACAAAACCAGCTCCTATCCAGTGCAGATGAACTAGATCTGGTTTTTCCTGTCTGATTATTTTTAAGAACTTATCGGGAAAGTAGTTGTAGGAGTGAAAAATGGGATTATTGTCTCTTCCTAATTTACCCACTGCAGCATCAAAATATGCTGGCAATTTTGAGAGCATATGGATGAGCTTACTATCATGTCCAAGCTCGGATAGCGCGCTAGATAACCTCTCAGCAGCCTTTGCAGCACCCCCTGATTTCCATGTAGAGAAATGTAGGATTTTCATAGCTTAACCTTATTATGCCTAAGTCCGGCCAAGAAATATATGTAGGGGATCAGCGGGTAGATGTATCTAGGTTCTACCTGAAAGTGAGCGACAGTGAAAAAGAGATAGAAGAACGGGAGGAGTAATCTGAGACTAATATTGCCTGTGCCGAGTACTTTGTACCACAAATAGAGCGAGAGAATGATGCGGGTGAGGAGAAATAGAGGGAGCATTAACAATGGAGGTAGTATGGTGATTATAGTTGGGTAGAGTCCCTCAAAAAGGAGGAAGTTGTCGAGTGAAACCAACATTACCAAGAGATATTTTAGTGGGTTTGCCAAAATCATCTTTATCCAGTCTTGATTACTAAAACCATTATTTCGCAATTCTTCGGCCATAACATAAGGATTAGATTCATAGCCTGGCATTGATGAGGTTGGGTCATTTTGATGACAGACGCCCTGATAGCTGGGGAGGAGAGCGAGACCGAGCGGATAGGAAATATAGTAAGGCGAACAAGATAAAATTTGGGCGTATGTTTGGTTGGTTTTACTAACTTGGATTGCCCGGTTATAGAGTGAGCGACTCCCCTGATAAGAACTAAGTACGATGGGGAGAGAAATCAGAAGACCTGCAGAGGTGCCAACAAAGATAGCACGTTTTCTTTTATATAGATAATAGAGCGCGAGAAGTACTACTCCCGGAAAAAAGAGACTTTTAACAGTTACGAGCAGAAAGGTCCCGAGGGCAAGAGCAACTACTCCCCCACTAACTACCCCCCAGATAAGGAGTGAGACTCCGAGAGCACTCATTGGCTCGGAGTAGAGCTTGGCGGAAAAACTGAGAAAGAGTGGTGAGTAGAGCATGAGGAGTCCATAAAACTTACTGTGAGGTATTTTTAGGCTTACTAAGGATTTGTAGACATACAGACTACTGAGTGCCCAGAACAGATAGTTAACAACTTGGTAAAAAGTAATGTTTTCGAGTGGAACAATGTGACTTAGGACTGCGAGTAAGAATGGGTAACCCTGATCGATAAAACTGGGACTAGGATTAGCGAATACTGAGAAAGGATTTGGCGCGAGTGCTCGTGCAGTCTCTAGATATCCAGCTGCGTCATGGATGGTGGCGGAGGATGCTCCAGTCAAACTGATCATGAGAATAACGAGAAGTGGATATGTTACTAGATACCACAGCAGACTTTTCATAATATCCCTAAGAGTGATTTGATAAAGAGTGAAACCTTGCCCAGTGGATTAAGGTATACCAACTCTTCGATATATTTATCTGCTCGGTCATTGTAGACAACATTTTTAGGATGCTTAAGTGGGAAAGTAATTTTTTTTGCAGGAACAGCAATAGTCTTGTTTTTCTGCTTTATATTGGTGGCATCATCACCATAACCGACATTACTAACTAGATTCACGCTCGGGACAATGTTAAATCCAGAGTTCTTTAAACTTAAATAGGTTAACTGGTAATCCCAGGTATTAATTTTCTCGGAATGAAGTCGGTCAAAAATATAAGTCCAGAATTTACGTGTAAAAAATCTATCAGGGAAAAGCTTATCAAGCCATCCAGAACTCCTTAGTTTGGGCCAATCTACAATGTCTGAGTCATACTGATCCCAGACTCTCTTCCAGGTAGCCCACCCCCACACATGGGGATAGCGGGAGAAGTAATAACTATCCTTGACCTGATTTTTCCTAGGCTGAAAGTTGTTACCTGTGATACTAATGATCCGCTTATCGTCTTTGTATTTTTCTAGTAGCTCGTCGCAGTAGGTGAAGAAACTAGGGTCTGGAATGCAGTCATCCTCAATAAAAATGGCGCGGTCGGTATGCTCAAATACCCAGTTTATACCTGTTCTAAATCTTTCTTTAAGACCAAGATTGATATCAGAATAATTTTTTTGGACATTGCAGCTCCAATTTATTAGAGATTCTAGTTCTCTTCTGGTTTTTTCTACCCTTACTCTGTATTCGATGCTTTTTGCACCATCTGACACGATGTAGATATTCTTTATATCAAGATTTTTTAGTATTTTACAGAATGCTTTCAAATTACTAGCCCGCTTGTAAATAAAGAGTACTACGGGTGTTTGCATATTCATTTTCTGATATAGAATACTGAGTTTGCAGTTTTTGCAAATAATGAGTACCCATGTTTATTCAGTAGTTTGTAGGTTTTTGTACTAGCTATCTCTTCTAGATTAGATCCAAGCTGCTCAACCAAAATCACTGTAGGTTTATATGACCAATCCATAGACTGTAGAACTTGAAAGTCATAACCTTCTACATCGATTGTTAGTAAATCTAATTCTTTATTTTTAAGATACCTTTTTAAGATATTTTTTAGAGTTTCTATTCTGATTTTCTTTGTCGCTAGCAGCTTATACCCTTTAGATTTATTGTGTTTTACCACCGATCGATCTAGAGTATTTATTGCTGGCTCGTTAAAAACATAACAATCAGCTTTTGTAGATATTTTACCAACACCGATAGATAGGTTTATGTCATTAGGTCTTAAGAGGTCGAATAGCTCTTTTGTTGTGGGATTAGCATCTACATTTACACCCTTCCATCCTAATTTATAAAGTAAATATGTATTAGAGAATCTCAGTGGGTGATGTGCCCCAATATCGACATAAAGTCCATGATCTCTGCCTTCAAAAATTCTAGATAATATTAGATCCTCACCCTCCTGCGAATAACTAGGTTTATTGAATCTAGATAGTAAGATATTTTTGTAGAGTAGGATTTTTGTTAGCAATTTCATTAAGAACTCCTCATATACACCTTAGCCAATTGATAGCCTAGATTGAGAAGTTGTCTAAAAAGTAAGGTTAGAGTGATATTTTGGGTTCTATTAGATCGACGACGTAGATAGGCATAAAATTTGGCTTTCCCTTGCGAGATTAAACTTTCTGCAATAGCAGCTTTAATTCTAGAGCTGCATCGCCTGTACTTATATAGTACTTTGTCGACAAATAAAATCGGAGCTACCTCTTCTATTTTATAAACCATATCTAGATCTTCTGCGCCATTTAGAGTCACATCAAAACCACTGGTTTTGTTTAGAATTTCTTTTTTGTAAGTACGAAAAGCGCTGGCGACATGGTTGTGTAGGTTGGTTTCGTGACCTCTGAGATCTCGACAAAAACCTGGACTGATCGGATTTAGCTGCTGATCACAATATTCAAACTGCGAATAAATCATGCCTACATTTTTATTATTCTGATGTTCACTAAACATTATTCTGAGTGCATCCGGATAGAGAACATCGTCGCTATCTAGTTCGCCGATGATGTCCCCTAAACTCTCCTTAACTAATCTATTTCTAGTTTTAGCTTTGCCCAAATTATGAGGATTTTTTAGATATACAACCCGTATATCATTTTTGTATTTTTTAACTTTTAAATCCGTCGCATCACTTGACCCATCATCAATGATGACAAGTTCCCAGTCTTTAAAAGTTTGATTAAGAACTGATTCAATCGATTGTGCGATAAAAGGAGCTTTGTTGTAGGTAGGCATGAGGATAGAAAATTTAGGAAACGGGCCCAGTTTTATGATTTTTTTTGCATTTCTAGAAATATACTTTGCGGCCTTAAGTTGTCGCTCAGAGTTTTTATGAGAAATGCTATCTTTATGCTCTACTCTTGTGTAAAGATATTCTGGGAGATTAGCTAGTTTATATTTACTAGCTAATCTTACAAAGAGATCATAGTCCTCTGCGTGTCTAACCTTTTTATTAGCACTGTACATGCCAACATCTAATAAGGCAGACCTTCTCATCATTACTGAGCCATGCGCTAGGCAGCTGTCTGTTAGTAGGTGCTTTTTTATTGCCTGGTCTCTAGTTGGATTCTCGATGGTATATAACAACTTTTGCTCAGGGTTAACTATTCTTACGAAAGAACCAACAACAGCATGGTCGGTGTGATTGGATAAGAATTTGAGCTGCAGGTTAAAACGATTTTTACGACTCACATCATCACAGTCCATGCGTGCCACAAACTCACCTCTAGAAGCCATAATTCCTGTATTAAGCGCTGTTACTATCCCTTTGTTTGTTGAGAGATTTATTACTCTAACCCTGGGATCTCTAATACCTCCTAGTATCTCTGAGGTATTATCTGTAGATCCATCGTTAATTATCAAAAACTCGAAGTTTTCAAAATCTTGCGTCAAAACACTATTTATCGCAGACTTTAAGTATTGTTCGCCGTTATAAACCGGCATGATTACCGATATTTTGGGGATTTTGTAATTCATTATTATATATTCTACAGCTTGATCCAGGATGTAGGAACAATATCTTTAGAAATAACAGTTTTGTCTCTAAACCAGTTAATAGGCGCGATTACAATCTTATTGGTATTTTTATTTAACCAGGCACCCCACCAACTAAAACTACTATTGGCAATAATATTGTGTTTGCAGTGACTCATGAGTCGCATATCTTCCCAGCTATCTTTTCCGTGATTATGACTAATATAGTAAGCTTTTGATTTAATCTTAAGGATTTTTTTGCACCACTCGATATCATCCGAAAATACAAAAAATGTAGGCTTACTACATTTTGCCTTAATCATTTTTATCGCATTCTGATAGTATGCAATATCGCAAGTACCATGGTACTTATTTGTCACCCTGTTCTTTACATAATCTCCACGCCTAACGTGAATAGAGACGCTTACTGATCCATCTATTAAAGCCAGTGTGGATTGATTTTTTTTGGATGGTTTGTATCTAAACGAGAAGTCTTGCAAAATTTGTTCTTTATGCGACAGAAAGTACTTTTCAGATTGCCAAAATCCCTTGAGGTATAAATCTCCCTTGTTATTTAATATTTCTGGCTGAAATCTATGATCTTTTTCGCGAATATATCCACGCGGATATGGATTTAATCCTAGTTTTAGGTACTGATTAAGTATATTTATAAAGGGGTTGCTATCTGATAATCTCATTATTTGTGATTTGGTAGCTACTTTATATTTAAGTTTAAAGATGTCTAGTTCAAAATCTCTCCTGGTGTCCGCTGAATTAAATATTGAGTTGTAACTTGTTAGATCGAGATATAAATCATCACTATTAACCATAGACAATACTCGTCCTATGGCATACTGAAACATTTGATTGCCTAAACCTCCGTTTAAGTGACTAATTATCATAAGCAACGCCTTTAATTCTTGTGACTACTAAATGCAGTATGTTACTCATCAGGCTTGTTAACAAAGAAATATTAAATGAAAATATTATCCTGTGAGTTTTTGGAGATATTTTTTTTCCAATCCTTTTGTATAACAACAATTTGTTATTGCTTGTAATCAACGTGGGAATAAGTATTGAGTAAAGATACTTCATGGCTGGCCTAGAACTTAGCATTTTCTTGTGTTTGTCATATAGCATACACATACCTAGTGTCATTTTGTCGCTATTTTTAGAGAGACTATTTGGAATGTTCATTATCTCAACTAATTTCTCATTTACATAGTCATAATGATATTTCTTTGCGATTCTGATCCACATGTCCCAGTCTTCGCACGTAGGCAGGATTTCATCAAATTTGCCGATTTTTGCGAAAACTTCACTTCTGACAACAACCGAGCTCCCACTACCCATAATTTTATTACCTTCTAAAATTTGAGGATATATCCTACCTTTTATCCTTGGATCAAGTCTATGCTTATCTACAATGAGATTCCCAATAGGGTCTACAAGTTGATAATCAGAGTAAACTACTCCAATATTTGCGTCTTTTTCTAAAATAGCTAACTGTTTTGCTAGTTTACCTGGCAACCAACGATCATCAGCATCCAAGAATGCTAGATATTTGGAAGATGCATTAAGGATACCAGTATTACGCGCTGCGCTAAGGCCTCCATTTACTTTCTCAACTATCTTAACTTTATCTTCATTCCTAGATATTCTTTCTAATACCTTAAGAGTGTTGTCAGTAGATCCGTCGTTTACCACGACGATAGAATTTACTATTTCTCCTTGTGTTAGTGCAGACTTGACTGCTCTCTTGATGAATTGAGCTGAATTATAAGCTGGGATAATAACATCAACGATTCTGTACATTTAGGATACTTTGCGAGCAAGTATATGAATTCCGAAGCACATCATTTCTTCAGATTTTTTTTGCTTAGCATTTATTTTATCTAATAATGAGAGCATTCCTTCTATTAATTTGATATTTTTTCTTTTCAAGGCTAGATTTGTATTAGTATATTTTTCAGCCATGTAGTATAGTCTACGTGTTTCTTGAGCATAATATTCGAAATAATTGCCATTGTATGAAATTTCTTCTATTTCAAATCCATGTTTTTTTAGAACCTCTTCGTACCAGTATTTTGAAAACCCTGTGGAATAGAAATAAGGTGAAAAATGAGTCATAGAGCAAAATGGTGCAGTTATGATTAATTTGCCGTTACTTTTGATAATTCTTGCAAATTCTTTTATAGCCTTATCTGGGTATGGTATATGTTCCAATACTTCTACACACATAATTGCGTCAAATGACTTGTCTTTTACTGGTATATCTAAAATATCGGAGACTATATCTAGTTTAGAGTTGTCCCAACCTCCCATTTGCAGACCAATCCCATCACCTTCACCACTATATTGTCCAAAATCCTGACTCACATATCTGAGATGTTTACAGTATTTCTTATACTGCAGTTCACCTGCCCCAGCGTCAAGGATTCTTTTACCTTTACCTAGTTTTAACAATGTTTTTTTTAACCATTTTTCCCTATGTTCTTTATTAGAATTTCCTATATCATTAACTACTTTGTTATTGAAAAATAAATGCATATATTTTATCCATACAGTACTTTAATAAAGTTCTCCCATCTGTCCTATATATTATATGACTCAAGTATTTAATTATAATACCATCCTGAATTTTTGAATGTGATATTTTGATGTAATTTTTTTCTGATGATGGGTGCCATCTTTTGTAAAATATTTTTGCATTGCGGACAATTATTTTTTCCCACTTTTTCATCATCTTGCTATCGTAATTTGCAATAGTTTGTGATGCATTGACGACATCAATTAGGAGTACTCCTATCTTATACCCTATACTTTTGAATCTAAAGCAGATGTCGATGTCATCTTGGTAAAGTGGAGCATATACTTCATCTAAATATCCATGTTGTTCTAATAGTTGATTTCTAATGACTAAAGGACCTCTCATGCAAGCGTCAACTTCATAAAAATACTTTATAAGCTCTTCACTAGTTTGTAAGTCTTGCCTCCAATAGACTTCGTTTTTAGCCATAGCAATTTGACCACTACCCGATAATTTAGTTCCTAAAGGATAGTAGTTTACTCCAGCTAGACCTCCAATGATTGCATAGTCATGAAATGTCTGCAGTACATAGGCGAAATCAAAGAGAAAGTATCTATCGTATATATAATTATCATCTTGAATGATGACGCTGTAATCACCGTTTGATTGTTTTAATCCGTAATTATTTGATTTGACCTCAAAAACATCATTCAATGTACTAACTCTAACTTGATAAAAGCGTCTACTTTTCTTTATCCATTTATTTACAACACTTGATGTATTATCACTACACCCGTCAAGTATTATATGAAGATCTACATTGCGATATTTGTTTAATGGATGATTCAGTAAGCATAGTAGGTTATATATACTATTCTGCTTATTGTGTACAGGAAGGATGAAGTTAAATTTTGGCCATACATCACTATCATTCAGTAATTTATCTAGAACACTTGCTAATTTTTTGCTCCATGATTCATGATACTTTTTGTAGTAATTTAACGATTTTTTTCTAATTTCACGGTAGTTTGTATTACTGGTGCTTATTGCCTCGAGTAGTATCCGATGGTTAACATCAGAGCTAATTTCTTTTTCTAGATATCCGAACGGTGCATAGCTGTATCCGGTAGTATTTGTTATTAATGGAACTAGTCCCGACTTTATGCAATCTAGCAGTGAGCCGACCTGTCCTTCTTCCAAAGAAGGTACTATTACATAGTCGTTACTACTTAATATTTTGTAATAAAGCGCAGTTCCAGGCTTAACCCAATCTATATGTTTGAATTTGCCTCTTAGAATTTTTTGAAGATCGTATATTTGTTGTTGATAATGACGATTTGTACATTTTCCTACTACTGTAAGTGAAAAATTTATGTCTTTTTGATGAAGATCAATAAATAACCCTTGTATAATGTCGAATCCTTTGCGCAACCCAACTTCTGAAACGTAATATAGAAAATTATGATGAGTCTTTCTATTGTTAGCTAATTTTGCTGGCACACTGGAACCGTAATTTAAGGTAATAATTTTCTCGGGAGCTGTAGATTGAGATATGTAGCTATTTCGAGTAATCGAATTACCAAATAACAGGATTTGGGAGCAACCCTTTATTGCTTTTGCGAAGTTATTTGGATGCATATCCCATGCTGAGTATGAACTTTTACTAAGTTTATTTGCTGATATAAAATCTCTTAAAATCTTATTTCTTTTTGTAGGATGCATATTCACTGCGATTAGGATAGACTTTTTGAACTTTACTAGCTTGATTATTTTTTCGAAGTTGTTTGCTATCCCAAAGATATAGTCATATTCTTTGTTTCTTACGCTTTCAAATTCTCCTGAATCTATATACTCAACATCTCCATAATTTGTTAGTAATCTATAGAGATTGGATGCGATATTAGCTGCAGATGTATAGCGATACTTACTTACTCTTGATGAGGTAGGATCAAAGTGATTTTTACTATAAGAAAGCAAAATCTTCATTTCGAGTAAGACCATTTCATAGGCATTAGTAACTGTGAAGGGAATGAATTAAAAACTTCACTTTTAGAGCCGATCGTAGAGCTTTTTATAAGAAATATTCCGAATAATGTTTGTTGAATTACATATTGTCCGTCAAGCCATGATTCTAGATATACACTATATTCTCCCGGTTGAAGTTGAAACCCTTCGAACAATATGCTGATTTTACCTACTTTGTTAGTTTGCATTATCACTCCGTACAGATGATTGTGACCATATATTACAGTCTCTCCTGTTACGTTATTTACTATTGATATCGACAACACAAGATCTTGATTCTGAGTTTCATCTAAACATCTACACCTAATACTGAACTCGAATTTTTCTAAGTCTGTAAAACTTGGTCTATAGATCAAATTCTGACCTTGTAACTGAAAATTGTCGAAGATTATTTCATCATTATATGTAATATTTTTTGGCAATTTTCCATCAATATTTTCCCCATTCTTAATATATTTTTGTATCGCTTGCTTTATCTCTAATAGATCGGAGATGTTTACTCCTTGATCAAATATTATGCCTTTTGTGCAAATTTTCTTCAGAGATCCAATATTGTGTGACACTAGTATTACCGTACGCCCTGACTTTGCTAAATCGTCCATTTTCCCGAGACACTTTTTTTGAAACTCTGCGTCACCTACTGCGAGAACTTCGTCGACAAGCAGTATGTCTGCATCTAGGTGGGCGGCGACGGCGAACGCTAGTCGAACGTACATTCCGCTCGAGTAATGTTTAACAGGGGTATCAAGAAACTTTTCCACTCCTGAGAAGGCTACTATTTCATCGAATTTTTGGGTAATCTCTCTCTTGGTCATGCCGATGATGGCACCATTGAGGTAGATGTTCTCGCGACCAGTTAGCTCTGGGTTGAATCCGGTACCAACCTCCAGCATTGAGGCGACTCGGCCATACATTGTGACTTTGCCTGATGTTGGCTCAGTGATCCTAGCGAGGATCTTGAGCATGGTGCTCTTGCCGGCCCCATTACGACCGATGATACCTACTACTTCACCTTTTTTGACCTCAAATGAGACGTCCTTGAGTGCCCAGAACTCCTTGGTCTTCTTGGGGCCTTTGAAGAGGCGGTTGGGGAGCTCCATGAGCTTATCTCTAAGGGTGGGATAGGTTTTGTTTTCCCCTATTTGATATTTCTTACTGATGTTCTCAACCTTGATTGCAATATCGGTCATATTATCCCTAAATAATATCGGCAAAGTGCTTTTCGACACTCTTAAAATATGCAGAACCTGTTAATAAAATAATTAAAACCATGACAGCTGATAGACCCAATGTCCCCCAGTTGACTGGTAAGCCTCCGAGGATCATCGCGCGATGAGCATCAATAATGCCGGTCATTGGGTTAAGGGCGAGTAAAAACTTAAAATTAGGAGCGATTGAGCTAGGGTAGATCACGGGTGTCACGAAGAGCATTAGTTGAATAAAGAATGGGAGAACGTAGCCGACATCGCGATATTTTACATTAATAGCTGAGAGCCAAAAACCGATTCCCATGGCTAGCATCCAGGTTAGGATGAGAGTAACTGGAACAAGAAAGATCAGGGAAGTTGGAACTATAGAATAGTAGAGCATGAGCCCGATCAAGACTATACTTGCCACTAGGTAGTCTAATAAGCCGGTGATGGTTGCAGAGATCGGGATAATAATGCGAGGGAAATAGACCTTGGTAATTAGCCCGGCACTGGCGACCATACTACCGCTCGAAGCAGTAATGGCCCCTGTGAAATAAGTCCAGAGGAGGAGTCCTGCGTAAGAAAAGATTGGATAGGGTACACCGCCGCCGGAGATCTGGGCCAAATGACCAAAGAAGAATGAAAAAATTACCATGGTGGAGAATGGCTGAATGATCGCCCAGAGTCCACCAATAATAGTCTGACGATACCTGACCTGGATATCGCGTTTGACGAAACTAGCGATCAGTTCGCGGTAATTCCACAACTCTTTGAGATTTAAAAACTGCAACTTAGACGAGGGTTTAATGATGGTAACGGTCTCTGACATGATTAGATTATTGTAACACCTAGAGGTGAGATAAAAAGTGTAGAACCCTGGAAACAGGGACTGGTATATAGCAGATAGGTAGAATTCTTTTTTTAGCGAGGTTTAGATATTTAAAGTACTCACCTTTACCGGGATGAATACAGAGATAATGATCTGGCTTGTGTAGGGTGCCCCCATTAAAATGCAAAATCTTGGCATCTTGATAATCTATTTCCTTGTTGTAGATACTACCTGTCATAACGTTCCATGAAAGGGGTAGTTCTAGCCAGTCACCACGTAATACCTCATTTAGGTCGTCTTGATCGGCGAGTGGAACAATACCACCCTGGCTGTGACGGATCTCGACAAGTACTTGTTCCTCTATTTTGCGAGATTTCCACCTACCTACGTCGATTACCATCACGCCGCTATTAAATAAGGGTGATTTACCCTCACCCTTCTCGTACTCAAGATCTCTGACGGCGCCAATAGTGTTGCCATTTAAATCTACCGAGACTAGTTCAGAGAGATCTGCTCTTACGATTGCGTCAATATCGATATAAATAAGTCTATCTATCCCCTCACCGATAAGGCGAGGGGCAAATAAGCGACTATAGGCATCAAGAGATTTGTAATCTTTGGCAGGCAATTGCCGGTAGGCAGCTATTGGGATGTGATACTCCAAGATTTTTGCACCATATCGCATGGTTATCTCCTGCAGATCTTTAAGAATCTTTGAGTCAGTCAACCTATTAAATAAATGAATCGTGATTTGACTCGGACTTTGAGTGTTGGCTAGGATTGATGTCACTAGGGCATTTGCATAGTTACTGTAGTTGTCATTTCCGCAGATTGCTACATGAATGGGCAGATTCATATTTATCTCAATATTTTATTAATCACTTTGGCAAAAATTAGTTCAGCTTTGTTTAAATATTTTGCTTGTACCATTTCGTATTCAATAGTATTTTGTTCCAAGTTTTCCTGGTTCTCTGATTGAGAATCAGGTCTTACTAGGTAGTTGGCAACTATTATTGGCATATATCCCCAAGAGGTTTCTTGAGAAATTCTAAGCCAATATTCTGGATCCATCATGGATTTTAATGATTCATCAAAGAGGCCAAATTTCGTAAAAACAGATTTTTTAACGAATGTTGCTTGGTGTGGGATGTAGTTATAGAACTTAAGAATGCTGGGGTGTTTGCCTTGAAAAATACGACGCTTAGGGGGATAACCTATCGTTTTTGCACCGTCTGTCTCATGAATCTTGCCAAATACCCAGTCGAGCTCAGGGTGTATTCCTAGATGTTGTACGACTGAGTGTAGAACATTTGAATCGTAGAAAGCATCGTCGCTATTTAGAAAATACAAATACTTGCCCTTAGCCTTTTTTATACCATGATTCATGGCATTGGCAATGCCATTTGGGGTCGCACTAGTGTAGCTTAGTTTAAAGTTTCTGAGTATGTTTATGGTTTCATCAGTCGACTCACCGTCAATGATGATGTGTTCGTAGTCTTTAAAGGTTTGAGATTTAACAGAGTCGAGGCAACTGCGAAGGTATTTTGAACTATTTCTAGTACAAGTAATGATTGAAAAAAATGGGACTACTGGTTGTTTTGATACCACTGGATTGTCTCCGCAAGACCTGTATCAAAATTGGTTTTTGACTTAAACCCAAATTCTGCTGTCGCGCGGGCAGTATCGAGCATGCGGCGTGGCTGGCCATCGGGCTTGGTGGTGTCCCAGACGATTTCACCAGTGAAGCCAACGAGTGCCTTAATCTTCTCGGCTAGGTCTTTTATGGAGATCTCAAATCCAGCGCCAATATTTACTGGTTCACTCTTGTCATATTTTTCGGCTGCCAATACTATCCCCTCAGCAGCGTCCTCGACGTAGCAGAATTCCCTTGTGGCACTACCTGTACCCCAGACAGCGACGGATGGTTCATTACTAGCCTTAGCTTCGACAAATTTTTTGATCAGGGCAGGAATGACGTGACTACTGCCGGGCTCAAAATTGTCACCTGGGCCATAGAGATTAACGGGCAGGAGAAAAATGCTATTGAAGCCATATTGGTCGCGATAGGCAGTGCTCTGGACTAGCATCATTTTTTTGGCGAGGCCGTAGGGGGCGTTAGTCTCTTCGGGGTAGCCATCCCAGAGATCGTCTTCCTTGAATGGAACTGGAGCAAATTTGGGGTAGGCACAGATGGTCCCGATCGCGACAAACTTTTTAACCCCAGCTTTCCGACTCTCCTCCATCATGTGCACACCCATAAGAAGATTGTCGTAGAAAAGAGTGCCGGGGAAATCGCGGTTGTAGCCAATACCACCAACGTTGGCCGCTAAGTGAATGACTATATCAGCGCCTTTTACCACATTTGCGCAGACATCCTTATCTCTTAAATCGTATTCTTGAGATCTAGGGACAAAAATATCAGTTGCACCGCGTTCTTTTAGCTTGGCAACCACGTGGGAGCCCAAGAAACCTGCCCCACCGGTAACAACTACTTTTTTACCTTGCCAATAATTAACTTGATTTTTGACCATAATATTGATATAGTTCTCTTAACTCGCCCGGGGAGCTTGCTTCCCGGGGTTTTTTATACTTATTAGTGATTTTTTGACATCGAGTGCTACTAGTTTTATATGTTGATGTGGGTTAAGCTTTGGGATTTTTCCTGTGGTTTTTAGTATGGTGGTTTTATAAAGATAAGACAGTCGATTGGGAATTCTTGTAGAGAGTGAGACCATTGTGATTTTTCTTTTCAATCTATTTGCTATTTCTAAAGCGTGAGAATAATCTGCGTCTCCAGAACATAAATATAAATGCGAATATTCTTGAAGATGTGCTTTATCGACTATGTCAACGGCGAGCTGGACATCAACTAGTTTTTCTTTGCCATCAACCGAGCGGTATCCCTTGAAAAAATTTACTGCCTTGTGAGCCCTAACACTTCTAAAAAAGAGGGCTTCATTCGTTAAATACTCTATTTGATGTCTCGATGGCTTGTTGTTGCGAGGGGAAAAGGAGGCATAAACGAAAATTTTCTCAAAATGAGTATTGTGAATAGTTTCAATCTGACTTACAAATTGTGAGAAATCTAATATTTTTTCTGGACCAAATGCCTCATATTGACCTGCGTATAGATTGCTACCGTCAACAAAAAGGTATGATTTGACCTCATTTTTCATATTATGAGTATACCAGGTAACTATTTCTTCTTCTTTACGTCTTTGAGACTAATCTCTCGGATAAGGGTGCTTATCTCAGACCTAATGTCTTCGAGATAAACGTGGAGTCTAAAGACTAAATAAAAGAGGATCGCAATCGAGACATAAAGGATGACGTCTACACCCCTACCAATCCCTAGGAGTTTGGCAAATTGGGTGGTAGTCTCAGGATAGAAGATCGCGACTACTGCCACAGCCCAGATACCGAGCCAGAAAAGCATGGCGCCAAATCTGATCATGCCACCCTTAAACTGCAGAACGGCGCGGGAGGCGGCAAAAATGATGAAGACTAATAGAACGAATTGTATGGGTAAGAGAAATGACATAGATTTATCCAAATACTTTGTAGAGTAATTTTATCAGAACGCCCATGCTAGCGGTATTTTTTTGACCTTTCCCTAGTGAATACTTGGTATATCTAATATGAATTGGGATTTCGCACATCTTAAGAGACAAGCGATGAATCTCACTAAAGAACTCACTACTGACCTCCATGCGATTACTTTTGAGAACGAGGTTGTTAATCGCTCTTTTGGACAATCCTCTAAAACCCGATTGTGAATCGGTAGTCCAGACTCCAAAAAAGAGGAAGGTGATAAAGTTGCCAATAAAGAGGACTACTCTTCTAAAAATTGGCATTCCAGAGTGAGAGCCGACAAAACGACTCCCGATGACTATGTCATAGCCAGACTCTAGTTTTTCTAGCGCGCGGGCAATGTCACTAGCATCGTGCTGGCCGTCTGAATCAAAAGTAACACAGGCATCATACCCACCTCTTCTGGCAAACTCGATACCGGTTGCGAGTGCGGCACCTAGGCCGCAGTTATGAGTATGCGTTAGGAGATAATCGACATGTGGTGCGGAAACACCCCCTGTATTGTCCGAGCTACCATCATCCACTAATAAGATATCGGCTTTAACCTTATCTCGCATTAGGGAATGACGAAGATCCTTGAGTGTAGTTTCGATTACAGCAGACTCGTTAAAGGCCGGGATAATAATTAAGTTTTTCATGAGAGTAAGAAGTCAGACAAATTAATTACTTTGACAGAACTGGGAATTGACGTGTCTCTGGTCGCAGATTCTAACGTAACTATTATTGTTTTTAATCTTATATTTCCTACTTCAAGCTCTTTTTTGGCCTCTATCAGAGCTGATAGCTCTCGACTTAGCGTTTCTTGCCTATCTATATTTTGTGATACTTGTATCAACATTCCTTGCTTGGGAAGATAAAAATCGACTTCTTTACCAGTTTTCGTTTTATAGTAGTAAATACTACTGTAATTTCTTTTCAACTGAATGTATACGAGATTTTCTAGTAATCTGCCAGTATTCGAAGAAAAAGAGAATCCAAGGGTATTTGTAATACCATTGTCTATCCCATATATTTTTTTAGCTGCTATCGACTGTTCTTTTACCGAATAGGCATACTTATTGACAACAAAAAATAACCATCCATCTACGAAATACTCTATATAGTTTTTGACTGTTGTGACGCTCCCCAGTTTTAACAGGTCTTTGAGTTTATTGTATGAGATTAGCGAAGATATATTGCTCAGCAAATAACTACCCAGCTCTTTTATGCTACTGGCATTTTCTAGGTTATATCTCGATACAATATCTCTGTATATTACGTCGTTATAAAGTGATTGATGGATGTTAATCTCTGGATACAGAATAGCGCTAGGTATGCCCCCTGTATTTAAATATTTTTTTAGGTGTCTAGCTAGTGATATTCTTTCTTTAGTGGTGCGACCAATCTTGAAGTTCTTTAGCGCTAGATATTCTCTAAACGAAAATGGATATAAGTCAAGCTGAATATATCTGCCAGTAAGTCGTGTACCAAGCTCTCTACTGAGAAGTGACGCGTTGCTACCGGTCACAATAAAATTATATCCAGAATCATGCATTCGTCTCACAAATCTCTCCCACTCTGGTATGTTTTGAATTTCATCGAGTAAAAAATATGGCTGATCGCCGTATTCTTCGAGCATTACTTGGTAAAGTAGCTCAAAGTCTTTGACTGTAAAGTGAGAAAGTCGCTCATCTTCGAAACTTAGATAATAAAAATTATTATTAAAATACTTTTTTGCAATCTGAGCTAGGAGTGTTGATTTGCCGACTCGACGTAAACCTGTAATAAGTGTTATTTGTTTTGATCTGATAATTTTTTTTAATTTAGTCAATATTTCGCGTTCAGTGCCGGTGTCTCTAGATTCAAAAGCAGATCGCTGATCAATGATTATAGATTTTAGTAGTTCTTTAGTTATTATCGATATATCATTCATAAATATATGATATCACGATAGTTTCCATTGTCAATGGAAACTATTTGACTATTTTATCTTCTGTAAATGGAGACTTTATACACATTTTTATGATAGATGATACTCCTATTAGATAAAGGAACCCCCAGAGATACCACCAAGCTCCCTTGGCATAATCGGGCTTATATTGCGAGAGTTGATCAAGAAAAATTTGAGGAGAAGTAAAGTCGTAATAGCCAGAAAGCTGGGTATAAAAGCCAGCTAAGTGCATAAAGACAAAGAAAATAACTAATCCACTAATAAGGAGTCGTGAGTAAAGTTGATGGCTAGTTAGATTCTTGATCCCGATATAAATTAACGCGAGCTGAGTGGCGAGTAGCGGCATGTAATAGCGAGCCTGCAGTCCTAGGGAGCGACCAAACTGCTGGAAAAACTGCCAATCAAAGAAGAAGATAGCGAACGCGTAGATAAGATTGGCGCCGATTGCAAAGAGAACGAATTTGGTTTGAATACTGATCTTTTTAACACTTAGATCTTTCCACAAACTAATAATTACCCCAATCGCGGAGAGCATGAGGAGACGTGTGGCCAACCACCAAAAAGGCTTAGGGAGAGTTAGGCCGAACCATTTAAAAACACCCCAATACCAAACAGGCATCTCAGTTAGATGGGTCTTAATGTAGCCTTTTGAAAAATCTATAAAACTGCTTTCGCCACCTACAACTATTTCGTGACTATCAGCGATATAGGGGTTAGTCGAAACTAGTTTGGGGATTTCCTGGTAGCCTGCAAGAATTAAGATTGGGAGTGCAATATACAACGTGGTTATGATGAAGTTTTTGAGTTTAAACTGCTTATATGTAAGACAAAAAAGTAACAAGATAATCGGCAATAGGATATAACCTTGCGGCTTGGTTAATAGGTCTAGCCCAACAATGATACCCAGGGTAAGAGCGAGTTTATTAGTCCAACCTTTTAGTAAAACTATTAGGGATAGATAGGTAAAGATGGTGGTAAACAGATTGTGTAAATTATCCGAATTAATTCCACCTCCAACATAGGTGGTCATGGGATAGAGGATAAATAAGCTAGAAAGGATAACTCCGCCTTGCACACTACCAATAACTAATACCCCGATTAAATAAACAAAATAGACTGTTGCTACAGTTATGAGGATAGAGAGGAACCTAACTGAGAAAATCCGATCGATTAGACTACCGCCCTCGGCAACGGCGTAGAACGGCTGAGCCAGCACGTAATAAAGTGGTGGATAGATGGCGGCACGGCGTCCAGCATAGTTTGATTTATTTTCTTGATTGTTCAAGCTACTGATCAGTTCTTCATATTTACCATATACCCCATCGATCTGCTCGATCCGATATTCAGGGTGATAGGAATACTTATTCTTTCCTTCCAATGTCCCCATGATCTCCTCAACTTTATACTCTTCGAGTGAGTGCGTGTTTTTATCCCCTCTTTCTGGCATCCTACCCTGATTATATAAATAATGAACTGTGGCATAGTGGGCATTCTCATCTGGGACTTCGAAAAGATGGGTAGTGAGGGAAACTGCAAGAGTTATGAAAAATACTGCAATCAGTAAAAATAGGGTCTTGGGTTTGCTAACGATTTTTCCAAGCATGGATGTTGAGTGTAATATTATCTATATTTTTTGGCACGGGTGAGTGACGATAACCAAAAGATTTTAAAAATTTAATGGTTTCGGCATTACTATAACCGTATTTTTTGCTATTAGAATTTAGCTCACAGTAAATATGCTTAATGCTGCCCGACTGCAACGTTTTACTAGCACCTTTTAAGACATCCAGCTC
>QEVC01000007.1 GCA_003576945.1 Candidatus Microgenomates bacterium | reverse complement strand
TATAGCAGCGAACATGATGTAAGTGCCGCAGACTTCCACGCCACATGTGCTCCGGTCAGCATTGGTAATTACGTCTTTGTTGGACCTCGTGCCATAATTCTCGCTGGAGTCAAAATAGGGGATGGTGCTGTCGTTGCGGCCGGTGCCGTTGTCACGAAGGATGTTGGTGCGGGTGAAATTGTAGGTGGTGTGCCAGCCAAGGTGATTGGTGAGCGTAAGCTCAAAAATCCAAAATATCGTCTAGGTCGTCCTAAGTTGTTTCAATAATTATGAATAAACCTCTCGTCTCAGTAATCATGGTTAGCTATAACACGCGAGCTTACACTGTTAAGGCTATGCAAACAGCGCTCGATAGTCGCGGCTTTAAGCCTGGAGAAATCGAGGTTGTTATGGTTGATAACAACTCTCCTGACGACACAGTTGCCTATACCCGCAAACACTTGCCCATGGTCAAAGTTATTGCCAATAAAGATAATAAGGGTTTTGGTGGCGGCAACAATCAGGCGATCGCCGAATCAAAAGGTCGATATCTCCTCCTCCTCAATCCAGACGCCTTTTTAGCTCCTGACTCACTCCGCATCATGACCGACATCCTGATTAAAAACGAAGACATTGTCTCGGTTGGTCCTCAACTTAGGTACGAAAACGGTGAACTACAGCAGTCAGCAGGCTACCTGCCAACTCCTTGGCGTGTTACTGCTTGGATGTTATGGTTAGACAAAATTCCTGGGATTAAACGCTTATTTCCAACCCCATATCACGTCTACGATCTAAACTGGCACAAGACAGATCACTATCCCGAGTGGTTGATGGGAGCTTGCATTATGTTTAGAAGGGCTGAGTTTATTGAGGCGGGCGGTTTTGATGACAAAATTTTTATGTATGCCGAAGAAGTAGAGCTATACCGACGACTCAAAGAGTCTCTCGGAAAAAAAGTCTTCTTTACTACCAAAACCAAGGTAGTGCATATTGGCAGTGTCAGTACCAAGAAGGCTAATGCCTACAGACTAAACTATGAGTTAAAGGGAATCGAGTATATATATCGAAAGCACTATCCCGGCCTATATTGGTATATTAAGGGAGTTATTACTCTTGGGGTAATTATGCGACTCGCACTTTTTACCATAATCCCAGCACGTCGCGAGACTTTAGTTGAATATAGGAAATACTTCTCATGAAAAAATTCCTAGCTTATCTCGACAATAATTTGCTCACGATCCTAACTGCATTTTTGATCGCCTTCATTCCGCTGTATCCCAAGATTCCGATGGCCGAGCTCATTCAAGGATATATCGTAAGAATGCGCCTCGAAGATCTCTTGGTTATGGCAACGAGCTTGGTATATTTACTCCAACTTCTTCGCCGGAGGGTTCATTTTCCTAAAAATCTTTTAACTGTCTCGATCCTCACCTACCTAGGCTTTGCCCTCTTGTCAGTCCTGTCATCACTTTTCATTACCGAGTCTACTCCGATGGAGAAAGCGCACGTTCTCAAACTTATTCTCCATTACTTCCGCCGTATCGAATACTTTGCCCTCTTCTTTATCACCTATAGTGCCATTCGGACCAAAAAAGATCTCTCTCTATTCTTAAAAGTTGCCTTAATTACCACTATTGGCATCGTCTTGTATGGGATCGGTCAAAAGTATTTTTACTTCCCCGCCTTTTCCACGATGAATCGAGAGTTTAGCAAGGGGGTTAGGCTATATCTTCAGCCCAACACTCGGCTCTTTAGCACGTTTGGTGGACATTATGATCTAGCCGGTTACTTAACAATCGCCCTCAGCTTTGTCCTCCCTGCCGCTTACCTCGCAAAAAAGAAGTTATTTAAACTTGGTTTCTACGCTCTCTCCGTAGTTGCCTATTGGTGTCTAGTTCTAACGACATCTAGGACCTCCTTTATCGGCTACTTAGTCGGCACAACAGTCATCTGTTACCTTCTTATTGCGTACCGCGGGTGGTGGTGGAGTATTAGGCACTACGTGCTCACCGTGCTAATGAGTCTCATTATTATGTTTAGTTTTAGTACACTCCTGGAGCGTTTTACTCAGGTTATTCCTGATCAAAAAACCCGCGACACTATCCTGACACTCCAAAAAATAATCAATCAACCATTTGTTCCTGAACCAGAGGGGAAAGACACGGTTGCTGAGCTGCCGAGTCTTCTCGCCTTCCTTTTCAAAAATGAACCACTCAAAACGATCGAACTAACCGATACTGAAAAATCACAGCTCGATATCGTCGCCTCAGACTCAGACATGCCACCAAGTCCCATAAAGCCCACGCCCAAACCAACCACTACACCCAGGCCCAATCTCCCAACTGACGTAAGCGAAGAATCCGAATCAATTCGCGAACAATCAGCTAAGGATGAGGGTAGGGAGTATAACGGACCACAATATAGCGCCAATGCCCTCAAATACGGGCTCTCGATGGGTATTAGATTAGATGTATTGTGGCCAAATGCGATTCGCGGCTTTATGACTAACCCACTCCTCGGTACAGGCTATGCCACCCTCGTCAAAAGTAATGTCGGCGAGTTCACTTACGCCGAAAGCACCGACAACGATTACTTAAGAATGCTAGGTGAAACTGGTCTCTTGGGTACACTTGCCTTTCTCACTACCATTTATCTCGTCATCCGCTACAGCTACCTTATCTTAAAATCGAGTAATACTAAAGCAGATCTCCTGGCGCTTGGTGCTATCGGTGCAACCGTCGCACTACTCGTCACCGCGACCTACATCGACATTTTTGAAAGTAGTAAAGTGGCCTATACTTATTGGATCTTAGTTGGTATGGTTGCCTATCGCTATGACTCGTTGCCACTCAAAAAAGGATAAAGCAGCATGAAAAAAATCTCTCTCCTAGCCATCCTTACCATTATGATTCTCGGCTTCACCCTCAGGCTCTATCGCCTAGATGCCCCACTCGCCGATTGGCATAGTTGGCGCCAGACAGATACAGCAAGCGTGGCGCGTGAATACACTAAGCATGGTATCGATTTACTAAAACCTACCTACCATGATTTGAGTAGTATCCCTTCTGGGTTAGACAACCCATCCGGACATCGCTTTGTCGAATTCCCGATTATTAGCGCTATACACGCTTCCCTTGCTCGCTCCTTCCCTCAGTTGGGGTTAGTCGAGTGGGGGAGGGTACTCTCCATTATCGCCTCAACTCTCTCAATTTTATTAATATATCTGATCATGAGCAACATTAGTACACCACTCGCTGCACTTACTTCAGCCCTCGTTTATGCGACATTACCCTACAACTTATTTTACGGCCGCGTTATCCTACCCGAACCTCACCTCGTACTCTTTACGTTAGTTGCTCTCTATAGCTTTATTCGCTACTACGATTCAGGCAAACTCCTGTCACTCCTTAGTTACGTCATATTTATGACACTTAGTGTCTTAATGAAACCAACCGCTTTAATCGTGGGCTTCCCGATTGCGCTCTATGGTCTTTTTGGTAGTAAAGTAAATTTCCGACGCTTAATCACAGTATTTTTTGCAAGTGCACTATCTGTTGTTCCTTATGCTCTCTGGCGAAACTACGTTGCCAACTACCCAGAGGGGATTCCTGCCAATTCCTGGCTGTTTAATGGTAACGGCATTCGCTTTAAAGGGGCCTGGCTCAGGTGGTTATTTGGTGATCGCATTGGCCGCTTAATTCTTGGCTATTGGGGTATGGTCCCGCTCGCCTTAGGACTTATCTCGTTAGGTAGGAATCGTCGTGAAACCACTGTAGTCGGGGGCATGGCACTAGGTAGCCTCGTCTACCTTAGCGTTATCGCCACCGGTAATGTCCAGCATGACTATTATCAAATCCAGATCATTCCGAGTCTAGTTATGCTCATGGGGGTTGGTGTTAGTTATGTTTACTCGCTTCGTAAAACACTTTTTTCCAAACTTACTTTAATTTTTCTACTTGTTCCTTGCTACTTAATCTCTCTCGCCCTTGGTTGGTACGAAGTTCGTGGTTATTTCAACATCAACAACCCCGCTATCGTTGAGGCAGGGATGCGAATCGACTCTATTACTCCGCAGGATGCTAAGGTAATTGCGCCCTACATGGGTGATACTGCCTTTCTTTTTCAGACAAATCGATCAGGGTGGCCCATCGGCGGTGAAATCGACTTAAAAATTAAATCAGGCGCGAGCTACTACGTCACCACGACTCGTGACGATGAATATCAGGAACTAAAAAAGAAACACACTTTAGTTGAAGAAACCGATCAATACAGCATTATTAAACTAGAAAAATAACTATGTACTATGTACCATGTACTATGTACTAAATTCTATGAAAATCCTCATGCTCACACCATATCTGCCTTACCCCTTGGTTTCCGGGGGACAAATCCGTACCTATAACCTTCTAAAAGCATTAAGTGCCAAACACGACATCACTCTTTTTGCCTTGATTAAAGATGAATCAGAACGTGAACATTTGTCTGAGCTAAAAAAATATTGCAGTAAAATTATCCTATTTAAAAGGACTCGCCACCCTTTTGTGCTACGCAACATTCTCCTGGCAGGATTTACTGCCTATCCATTTGTCGTTACTCGTAATCTCCCACTAGGTATGGCCGCAGCGATCCAAAAAGAGCTAAGTAGTAGCACCTACGATCTTATTCACGCCGAGACTTTTTACATGATGCCGAACATCCCCGAAACTAAGATCCCGATCATTCTCGCCGAGCAAACGATTGAGTACTTGGGTTACCAGGATTACATGAAAAAAGCTAACCCACTGCTTCGGCCACTCTTGGCCATAGATGTGGCCAAGATTAAATATTGGGAACGTTTTTACTGGAAAAAAGCCGACAAATTGATCACCATGTCCGAAGATGATAAACAGTTTATCGAAAAAGAACTTGGTGTAAAAATCAATATTAGCGTTGTCGCCAACGGCGTCGACCTCGCCTATTTTTCTGCCGTTAAAAAGAAACTACCAAAAGATCCGACCGTTCTCTTTGTCGGGACCTTTAAGTGGCTACCTAACAAAGAAGCGGTCGAAGAAATCGTGACAAAAATATGGCCCTTAATTAAGCAAAAACTCCCTTATGCAAAACTAAAAATTGTCGGCTTTTCGCCTACTCAGCGCATCCAGTCATTTGCAGTAGATCCTTCTATTGAGATGCTAGGGGCGATCAAAGATATCCGCACTGCCTTTGCTACTAGCCACATGCTCCTCGCCCCAATCAGGAGTGGGAAGGGGACTAGATATAAGGTACTTGAGGCTATGATTACTGGTACTCCTGTAGTCGCGACTCCATTGGCCGCCGAGGGGATCGATCTAACTCATGAGAAAAACGTCTTAATCGCTGAATCCGTTGCCGAGCTAGCGAGAGAGAGCGTTAGACTCCTAAAAAATCATAAGTTACAACAATTTCTAGGGGAAGCTGGACGTATACTAGTTGAGCGTTCGTATAGTTGGGAGGGGATCACCCGCGACCTTGACGCCGTCTACCAAGAGTTTAAACATAATGACAAAAAATAATAGATCTAAGCCACAACTATCAATAATTATTGTTTCGCACAATAGTCATGATTTTTTGCATGAAACCCTAAGCTCAGTCTATACTCAGGCAGACATTTCCTTCGAAGTGATTGTGGTCGATAATCTGAGTACTGATCAAACGCTTTCGATGATTAAAAAAAACTTTCCCGAAGTTCTGGTAATTAAAAGAGACACTAACGTTGGTTTTGCAGCTGCCAATAACCTAGGGGTAAAAAAAGCGAAGGCAAATACAATTTTGTTTCTTAACCCAGACATTACATTAACAAATATTGGTGATCTAAAAAAATGTTACGCGCGGCTTTGGCAAGAAGAAAAACTAGGCTGTCTCTCACCCAAAGTCATCCTAGCTTTGACTGGGCAGATTGATGAGACGAGTCATCGTGGTTTCCCGACCCCCTGGGCGAGTCTGGCCCACTTTTCTGGCTTATCAAAGATTTTTCCGAAACTACCTTTCTTCAACCAATACAGTAAACGCTATCTCGGTTATGGTCACGAGCACTATATCGACTCTGTCGGTGGCATGTTTATGATGGTTAAGCGTGAGGCAGGAGAGACCCTTGGTTGGTGGGATGAGTCATTTGATTTTTATGGTGAAGACTTAGATTTTTGCTATCGCTTATGGGGAAAAAACTACAGTGTACTTTATTATCCCGCCGTTACGGTCAAACATTACAAAGGCGCGACAACGGGTATGAGTAAAGCGAGTCAGGCTATCACTACTGCGTCAGCCAAAAAAACTCTACAGGTAAAAAAGTGGTCGATTCAAGCCATGAAGATTTTTTACCAAAAACATTACGAGTCCAGATACCCATTTTATGTTAATTGGCTCGTCTCGCTTGGTTTTAGAGTGCTTTATCTTATTAGAGTAGGCCTTAAGTAGTTTATAATCAGATCCATGGCTAAGCTTGCAATCGACGCACGTTTCTATGGAACTGAACACACTGGTCTTGGTCGCTACACCACCAATGTCCTAGCCCATCTCCCTACATTCTTAAAAGATCACACTCTCTACATTCTGTTGCGCAAGAAATACTATGACTCTCTAATTTTTCCAAGTAACTGCATTAAGGTCCTCTGCGACACCCCACATTACTCGCTCTCTGAACAGATCATTATCCCTCTAAAGTTAAAGACGCTTGGTGTTGATCTTCTTTATACCCTTCATTTTAATGTTCCGATTATCCCGGGTGTTAAGACTATTATTACTGTTCACGATCTCATCAAATCCTATTTTACTGATAGTAGTACGACGACTAGGCATCCCTTAATTTACCGACTCAAACGAGCTGGCTATAACTATGTAATTAAAAAAAGTCTGGAAAATGCTACCTCAGTAATTGTTCCCACTAACACTGTCAAAAACCAGATTCTCGCCAATTTCCCGAGTATCGCCCCAGAGCATATTTTCCCTATTCCTGAGGCGCCAGACCCAATCTTTGCGAAGCAAAATCTCAACACAAGCGCGAGTCTCGACTTACCTCAAAAATATTTGCTCTATGTGGGCAATGCCTATCCCCACAAAAATCTCTCTGTACTACTCGATGCCCTCAAAGCACTCAAAGATCCCACACTCCACTTAGTCGTCGTAAGTAAGCTAACTCCCTTTCTTTCTCGTACGCTTGCGCCCTATGAACCGAAAAATATCCACATCATGAGTGAGTTAACCGATCTCGAGCTCTACACTGTCTATAATAATGCAAGCGCGTTAGTGACCCCCTCACTCATGGAGGGGTACGGTTTAGTAGGGTTAGAGGCACTCATGCTTGGTACTCCGGTCGTAGCGAGCAACATTCCGGTTTATCGCGAAGTGTACGGGAAGCTCGTCACTTATTTTGAGCCCAAAAATGTCAATGATCTAGTAAAAGCAATCAAAGCAGTCCTAAAAACCCCCAAGCCTGCCCCGCTTTCTTTAACTCGAACCTGGAAAACAGTTACGGAGTCGATTGCGGAGGTTCTCAATGCGAGTTGCACTCGTTTACGATCGTCTCAATAAGGTTGGTGGGGCTGAGCGCGTTCTCGCGGCTTTTTCTGAGTTATATCCCAAGGCAGATTGGTATACCAGTGTTTGGGACAAGCAGGGGGCTCCTTTTAGCCGCACTTGGCGTGTCCATTCGAGTTGGTTGAGCCAGATCCCATGGCTTCGTCGCCATCACGAATATTATCCCTTTCTCATGCCTTTTATTTTCGAATCTTTCGATCTCTCAGGCTATGAACTAGTCATAAGCATCGGGAGTGCCGAATGTAAGGGTGTGATTACCAAACCAGGGACAGTCCATCTCCATTACTGTCTCACGCCTACTCGCTATCTCTACTCTCATCAGGACGAATATCTAGATAACCCGCTCTACCGCGCACTGGCCCGGCCACTACGCGCTTGGGACCTCGTTGCATCTACTCGACCAGATAAAATGATTGCAATTAGTACTCAGGTGAAAAAAAGAATTAAACAGTATTACCATCGTGATTCTGAAATCATCTTTCCCCCGGTTGACGTAGCGCGATTTGCTCAAAAAGGACTTCACGGATTTACGGACTTACGTAACAAAAACTACTTCCTCGTTGTCTCCCGCTTAGTTCCGTACAAAAAAATCGATACACTTATTCGCGTTTTTAATCAGCTCCCGCACAAAAATCTGGTTATCGCAGGCGTAGGTAGTGAAATGAGTCGGCTCAAAAAACTCGCAGGAGAAAATATCAAATTCCTTGGAGCGGTCTCAGAATCAACCTTGCCCTCCCTATACCGAGGTGCAACAGCCTACCTACAGGCTAACGAGGAAGACTTTGGTATTTCGATGGTTGAGGCTCATGCTTCTGGCATTCCTGTGATTGCCTACCGTGCTGGAGGCGCCAGCGATATTGTCAAAGATGGTAAGACTGGTATACTGCTGCCTGATTGTTCAGTTGCTAGTTTTACCGCTGCGATTGACAATTTTGATCCGAAGCGTTTTGATAGGGAGGTCTGCCTAAAGAGTGCTAAGCGCTTTGATATTGCTATTTGGAAGAAAAAAATAAGGGAAAGGATACAGAAATATGTCAACACTCGCTAATATGCGCATCGTCATCTTTGCCGGCGGAGTTGGTACCCGAATGTGGCCGCTCTCACGCAAATCAACCCCAAAACAATTCGAAAAAATTGTTGGGGATAAATCAACCTTGCAGCTCGCAGTTGAGCGCGTCCGTCCCGAAGTTGACTACTCAAACATCTATATTTCAACTGGTGCTCAATACGTGGAGACTGTAAGAGCTCAATTGCCTGAACTACCTAAAGAAAATGTAATCAGTGAACCCGAGATGAGAGACGTCGGCCCTGCAGTCGGCTATCTAATGGGCATCCTCGCAAAAAAAGACCCCTGGGGACCAGTCGCCATCCTTTGGAGTGATCACTTGGTCGAACACATAGATCGTTTCAAATCCGCAATTTCCGCAGGCGCACAGTACATAAATCAAAATAAAGAGAACTTTGTTTTCATTGGGCAAAAGGCAAGGTTTGCCAATCAAAATCTAGGTTGGATTGAGCATGGCGAAAAGATCACAGAAATTAACGGGATAGAACTCCACCAATTTATCTCATGGCATTATCGACCAGATCAAGAGACTGCCGAGAAATACTACCAGAGCCCCAGCTACTCTTGGAATCCTGGTTATTTCGTGCTTTCCCCCCAATTTGTTCTAAATCAGTATAAAAAGCACGCGCCAGAAATGTATGCAGGTCTTGTTAAGTTGCAAGAAAGCTATGGAACTCCAGATCATGCCGCAACTCTAAAAGAAATCTACCCCACACTCGAAAAGATTTCTTTCGATGATGCGGTAGTGACCAAAACTGAACCAGAAAAAGCGGTAGTGCTCACAACAGACCTGGGGTGGAGCGATATCGGTACCTGGGAAGCTCTAAAGGAAGCACTCCAAAAAACTCCTTCCGAAAACTTAATTAAAGGCCACGTGGCAACCTACGAGACCACCAATACGGTGGTTTACAACTTTACCAATCAACTAGTTTCTACGATCGGCTTGGAAGGTATGGTGGTGGTCGCGACTGCCGACGTGGTCATGGTGACTCCACAATCCAAGATCCCACAAATTAAGAAATTAATAGAGACTTTCATTGGTACTCCCAATGAAAAATACGCCTAATATTTATGTCTTACGAATACCTTAAGCGAGCGCTAGATATTGCAGTCGCGTTTGCCTTAATGATAGTTTTTCTACCTTTTTGGCTAATTGTCCCGGCATTAATTGTGTTAACTAGCCCAGGTCCCATCATTTATCGCCATAAGCGGGTAGGGAAGGGGGGCAAGCAATTTTATATGTATAAATTCCGTTCGATGGTAACCGATGCCGATTTTATTCTGCACCACAAAAACAAAACCTTATTAAAAAAATTCAAAGCAGGGGACTGGAAACTAGAAGCTAAAGACGATCCACGGATTACCCCGCTCGGCAGGATTCTGCGAGCTCTAACCATCGACGAATTCCCCCAAATTTACAACGTTTTAACTGGTGATATGAGTATGGTGGGTCCTCGTGCCTACTTAGAACGTGAGCTCACAGAACAAGTTAAAAAATACCCTAGTGCTAAGGCATTTATACCAACCGTTCTTTCTGTTAAACCAGGCATTACTGGCTTGTGGCAGGTCTCTGGGAGAAATGAAGTTACGTTTGACAAACGTGCCGAACTTGACGCACAATACGTTAAAAGGATGAGTTTATGGACGGATCTAACAATACTCTTAAAGACCCCCAAAGCAATGATCTCGAAATGGTAAAGAACGAGAGTGACGCAAGTATTCCTCAGCTTGATAAGTTTAAAGCTACCAACGAGGTCAGTTTAGTCTCTCCCAAAAAATCGACAAAAAAACCACTCTACAAGCGCCCCTGGTTTATTATTCTTTTAACTTTAACCATTCTCCTTTTAACTTTGTTTAGTTATCTTGGTTATGTTGCCGCAAACACTTACTCAAAAATTGGCGCGGTAGAGTCTCATGGTCGTCGTGCCGCCTCCGCCTTCCAGGCTCGCGACCTCCAGACGGCTAAAGCTGAGCTAGACAACACTAAAAATGCGCTCAGCGAAGCTAACAAAAGTTACCAAGCAGTAAAACCGCTTATGAGTTTCCCGATACTAGGTGCCTACCTCAAAGATGGCGACCGCGCTTTTACTGCTGGTGCGCTTGTGGTTGAGGTGACTGAGCTAGTAATCAAGGCGATAGAGCCGTATGCCGAGCTCATGGGCTTTACCGGCGCTATTTCATCTGATCCTGCGCTCGCTACTGCCGAGGATCGCATCATCTTTGTTGCCGAAACTGTCGAGAAATTAGCCCCCGAAATGGACAACATCAGCGCCAAGCTAAAAATGGTCGATGAGGCCATATCTGGTATCGACGAAAACCGCTACCCTAAAACGATTCAAGGCATGGCAGTTCGTGAAAACATTGCTTCTGCAAAGTCAGCCGTCTCAGGCCTCGCCGATTCACTGAGCAATTTCCAACCGATCGTGAAATTGCTCCCAGACCTGCTTGGCAACCCTGATCCTCGTAAGTACTTATTGCTCTTCCAAAATGACGCCGAGCTCAGGGCCACTGGTGGTTTCTTAACTGCCTACGCCACCCTCACCATCACCAAGGGTAAGATCGAGCCAGGTATCTCTGAAGATATTTACACACTCGATAATGGTTTTAAGAAAAAAGTTCCCGCACCCGATCCAATCAAGAAATACCTTCCACTTGTCTATAACTGGAATCTGCGTGACATGAACTTGTCGCCCGATTTTAAGGTTAGTATGGACACTTTTACTACCTACATGCGCGAGAGCTCTGTCGCCCCCGAATATGACGCAATTATCGCAATCGACACCGAGGTTCCTGTCCGCATCTTAAAAGTATTGGGTCCCATCGGCGTTCCTGGCTACGGTGGTAAGTTTAGTGCCGAAAACGATCCTCGCTGCGATTGTCCTCAGGTTATCTACGAACTAGAAAATATTATTACCAAACCAACCTACGAAATCAGGGAAGGTAGAAAGAGCATTCTCGGCCCCCTCATGAACAGTATGCTAGCTAACATGATGGGTAGTCCCAAGGCCAAATGGGCCGAGTTCTTCAACATCTTCACCGAGAGTATCGAGCAAAAACATCTACTTATGTACTTTAAAGATGAGAACAAGCAGAAGGCTGCAGAAGCGCTTGGCGCGGCTGGCCGTCTAACCTCGTTTGCAGAGGGTGATTATCTCCATATCAACGATAGCAACTTTGCCGGGGCCAAGAGTAACCTCTTTGTCGAATCCGAAGTTACTCAAGAGATCACCATGGGTAGCGACGGCTCTGCCACCAAAAAACTAACTCTCACCTACAAAAATCCCAGGAAAGGTGATAACTGTAATCTCGAAGCCGGCCAACTTTGTCTCAATGGTCTCCTTCGGAGCTGGACTCGTCTCTACGTCCCGAAGGGGAGTGTGCTCAAAAGTGGTCGCGGTTTTGAAGCCGACATGGCAACCAGCGAAGACCTAGGCTATACCGTTCTCGAAGGCTTCTTTACGCTCGCTCCTCAATCTGTCAAAAAACTTGAAATCGAATACACTATTCCCGCCGGCACGATCAAGGGTAATGATTATCGACTCCTCATCCAAAACCAGCCTGGAACCGATCCAGTTAAGCATACGATTACGGTTAGCGGCGCCAAACCTAAAGTTGTCACTGTTGACTCTGATCAAGAAGTTATAATTACTCGGTGAAGTATTCCAAATATCACGCCATTGTCATCAATCGCAGAAACATTAAAGATGCCGACCGTTTTCTTACCCTATATACGCTAGAATCTGGCAAAATCGATGTCTATGCCAAAAGTGTCCGCAGTCTTAAGTCTAAAAGACTAGCTAGTCTGGACCTTTTTACCCACATTTCATGTGAAGTCTATGAGAAAAATGAGCGAAAAACTCTCACTCAGGTGGAACTCCTTCATACCCATCAGGCTAGTAAAACTAGTCTTCATAATATTTCTAGATTATTTCAGATTGGGGAGCTCGTAGACAAGTTGACTGCCGATGAGGATCCTCATCCTGCGATCTACAACCTACTTTTAACCGCCCTAACTCATCTGCATCGCTTTGACACACCCGAATACTTAACAAGATTTAAAAAAAAGCTCCTAACCGAGCTTGGCTTTGACCCCAATCCTTCCGATCTCGATGCTTACATTGCAAGCTTATTAACCAAGCCTTTACAGGCTAGCGATATTCTCTAGTGGATCTCTTGTGCTAAACTAGTTAGCATGACTTTATCTTTAAATGACATTGTTAGTCTTGCCAAGCGCCGCGGGTTCTTTTACCCAGGATCCGACATCTATGGCGGTCTCGCCAACACCTGGGACTACGGTCCCCTCGGCGCCGAGCTTAAGAAAAAGATCAAAGATCTCTGGTGGGAAACTTTTATTGCTAGACGGTCAGACATGGTGGGTCTCGACTCAGCCGTGATTAGTAGCAGTAAAGTCTGGGAAGCCTCCGGGCACGTTGCCAGTTTTGCCGATGCCATGGTCGATTGTAAGACTTGTCACACACGTACCCGTGCCGATCACTTGATCGAGGGGCATTTTGAAAAGAAGGGGAGTGAGATCAAAGTCGAGGGCAAGAGTCTGGACGAGCTTTCTCAGCTAATTAGAGACAATAAGATTAAATGCCCCAATTGTGGCTCTCTAGAGTTAACCGATGCCCGCAGTTTTAACCTTCTTTTCCCGGTTCATCTCGGGATTCTTGCCGAGACTGCAGATTTCGCTTACTTACGTGGTGAAACCGCGCAAGGGATCTTTACTAACTTCAAAAACATCACCGATAGTACTCGTGTCCGCTTACCTTTTGGTGTCGGACAAATGGGTAAAAGTTTTCGTAACGAGATTACTAAGGGTCAAGCTACCTTTCGCACAGTCGAATTTGAGCAAGGCGAAATCGAGTATTTCTTTAATCCCGCAAGTAGTAACTGGGAAGAGCTTTTTGAAACCTGGCTAACTGCCATGAAAAATTTTGTGACCAATACGCTGGGTATTAATAGTGAAAATTTACGGACTAGAGAGCACGATGATAAAGAACGAAGTTTCTATAGTAAACGAACAGTCGATCTCGAATACAACTACCCCTTCGGCTTTAAAGAACTTTGGGGGCTTGCCTATCGTACTGATTACGATTTGCAACAACACATTAAGTACAGTGGCAAAGATTTGAGCTACCTCGATCCAGCGACAAATACCAAGTTAGTACCACACGTCATCGAGCCAGCAGTCGGCATTGATCGACTCGTTCTGATGGTATTGTGTGACGCCTACTGGAACGATACTGCCAACAACCGGATTGTCTTAAAGCTCGCCCCTCGCCTCGCCCCTTACGTTGTCGCGGTATTTCCGCTCGTTAAGAATAACGAAGAGGTAATGTCTGAGGCTCGAAGTGTGTATCAACTTCTTGCTTCTAAGTTTAGAGTCGCCTGGGATGATCGCGGCAATATTGGTAAACGCTATTATTATCAGGATGAAATGGGTACTCCTTACTGTGTAACAATCGATTACCAAACCCTAGAAGACGGCACAGTTACTCTGAGAGATCGTGACACGACAGAGCAGTTGCGCTTGCCAATCGACCAATTATCTGCCCAGTTGGAGAAAAATTTATGAACAAACCCGCACTCGTTGTCATCATTGGCATTGTTATTGCCATTATTGCTGGTGCATTTTTTATCAAAAATAGAACACCTCAAACAACTACTGCTCCAGTAGAGGAGGAGGTCGATCTCCCAATCAACACTATTCCAATTGAGGAGAGACCTTTTATCACCCTCTCGCCTGATGAATCGGGTAGGAGTCTAGACCTGTATGTTTCAGGTGCCCCGACTGAGGGAGAGCTAGAGTACGAGCTGGTCTACCAGACTATCGAAGTTCAAGAGGGAGTTTTTGGGAGACTAGATCTCAAAAACGAAAAGCAACCAGTCATCAAAAGTCTGCTACTAGGTAGTAAGTCCGCAGGCGGTAAAGTCACATACCACGAAGGCGTGACTGGTGGAACCGTGACTGTAACATACGGTAGCACCCGTCTCAAGGAGAGTTTTAGTTTTCTTAAATTCGATCCAAAAGATCCAACCCTTCTCTCGACCGATGGCAGATTTGTCGCCACCCTGGGTAAGACTGCCCTCAAAGAGGGAACCCGCGCTCTTACTATGAAAACCTTCGGCTATAACAAAGCAGGCCTGCCCGCCCAAAATGCAAAGCTTTTGGCAGGTCCTTATCACATCGCCTATGCAACTTCTCCCAAAGGGGACATTACTGTTGAGGTCAAGCTCCCTGCCGGTGAGCACACTAACCCCACTCTCTATGGTTGGGATGGTAAGAGTTGGGTCAAGCTTGTCACTAAGTTAAACAAAGATAGCTTAACTGCAACATCGCCCATGAGCGCTTTCCTTGCTGTTGGAGAATAGTCACACATAAGCTTCTCATCTCATCACGTTCTTACATAATTTTCTCGTAGTTATTTATCCTATAACACTAATTTCGGGTACTGTTCGGTTTTTATATCAAACCACTATTTCCTAGTGCTAAATAGTTGACAACCATATCAATTTACGCTTTAATAATCGAAGTGGGACAAAGTGGGAGATAGTCTTATATGTTTATAGGCACATATTATCATACTCTCGATGAAAAGAAGCGTGTTGCCGTCCCAAAAGCCTTTCGTAGTCAACTAGAATCTGGATCCGTTACAACCTACGGCTTAGACGGTTGTTTATTTATCTTTACAGCAGATAGTTGGAGTAAGTTAACCGATAAGCTCCAGTCATTACCACTAACCAACAAGGCCGCTCGCGATTTTCTCCGTTTACTTACATTCAATGCGACTCCTCTCGAACTAGACACATATGGTCGCATGCTATTGCCAGACAATCTCAAAGCATTGGTCGGAATCACCAAAGAAGTCGTTTTTGCCGGAGCGCTAACTCGTGTTGAGATCTGGGACAAAGCCCGCTATCACGCATACATTGATGGTCTCAATTCGCAAACAGGGGAACTCGAAAATACCTTAGCTGAGCTTGGGATCTAAATATGGAAAATAAACTGCTCCACACTCCCGTTCTACTCTCTGAGGTAGTTAAGATCATGGCTCCTGAGCCAGGCAAAATGTATATTGACGCCACTCTTGGTTATGGCGGGCACACGCTCGAGCTCCTCAAAGCTGGGGCCTCAGTTGTCGGCATAGATCAGGATGCCGATATCTTGGAGCTCGCCCAAAAAAGAATTACTGGCTCAGGATTAAGTGCTAACTTTACGAGTCTCCATAGTTCTTTTGCGAGCGCACTTGATGGAGATCGTCTAGAGCCATCTAAATACAGTGGTGTGTTAATGGATCTCGGTGTCAGTTCTTATCAGCTCGATACTCCAGAACGTGGTTTCTCCTTTAGACACGACGCGCCTCTCGATATGCGCATGAACAAAGACCTGGCCGTTACCGCAAAAGATCTCATTAATGGTTTAGGTAAGAATGAGCTAATAGAGCTCTTCTCCACACTCGGCGAAGAATACGCCGCCAAAAAAATAGTGGCAGCGATCCTTGACGCCCGCAAAACTAAGCCTATCGAATCAACTGCCGAATTAGCTAGTCTGGTAGCACGTAATGTTACCCGTAGCAAATCTCACTTGCATCCTGCCACCAAAGTTTTCCAAGCCCTCCGTATGGCTGTCAACACTGAGCGTGAGGAGCTCAAGGCCGCACTGCCCTCGGCCTGGAGCAAACTCACCTCAGGTGGTGTACTCGTCGTTATCTCCTTCCACAGCTTAGAGGATGAGATTGTCAAAAACTTCTTTGCAAGTCTCAAAGATATTTTAGAGGTGAGTGACATTATCACTCCCTCACTCGACGAACAATATGACAATCGTAGGTCACGTAGTGCCAAACTCAGGTATGGGAGGAAAGCATGAAATTGGTCAAACTCTTCTCCCTCATCATCTTTTTCCTCGTTGTTGCTAATGTGGTTGTGGCCAACGCTGCAGTCGATGAGTCAGTCGAAGTTAAATCAATCAATGCTGAGATTACAAACCTAAGTAATCAAAACATCGTCCTCAAGCAACAAATCGCCGCCCTTGGCTCACTCACCAATATCCAAGGCAAAGTAGAGGCTATGGGGTTTGTTGAGAGTCCCCAGATCGTTAGTCTCTCGAGCAGTTCTGTTGCCTTGCGCTAACATGCAACTTTATACTACACTTAGTATGCGACCAAGGATTCAGGCATTTTTTCTCATAGTTATTTTCTTGCTCGCAGCTGTGACTCTTCGCCTGGCTTACTGGCAGCTCATTCGAGGTGCCGAGCTGCGCGCCGAGGCGAGGCAGCAGTATAGCGATCGAAACATCGAAATCACCAAACGTGGTGAAATCATAACCGCCGATAATGCGGCCCTGGTTATCAACCGACCTGTCTACAACCTCGGCGTCTATTTGCCAGGATTTACTGGCGAAGTTAGAGCTCTCCCCGAAACAATTAGTAATCTGCTCGAATATGAGATTACCGATCCAATTATTGCCACCGACTCACTCCGCGCCCCGCTCTATTTAACCGAGCTAAAAAATGCCGCAAGTGCTACCATGAGTGCCAGACTCGCCAAGAGTAATGGCTACGTCACGCTCGCCCAAAATATCAGCGAAACCGTCAAATCAAAAATTCACGAAACCGGGCTAACCGGCCTGACTTTTGATCAAGATTTTACTCGGGATTATCCCGAAGCCAGTCTCTCGGCGCATGTTACAGGTTTTGTTGGTCGGGATGATGGAGGTAACCCGCTCGGCTACTTCGGACTAGAAGGATACTATAACCGTGAACTAACAAGTCGTTCTCGCATTGAGGCTCAAGAAAAAGATGCCCTCGGCAACCCGCTCCTTACGGGGACCTGGGAGCTACTACCTGGCCGACTTGGTCGCTCGCTCAAACTCCACTTAGATCGTGGCGTGCAACATGCCGTTGTTTCTGAGCTCGCCAAAGCTCTGGAGCGCTATGGTGCAGCTAGCGGCGAGGTTGTTGTTATGGATCCCAAGACTGGAGGTATCTTGGCCATGGCCGCTCTTCCTACCTACGATCCCTCACGTTTCTACCTCTATGATAGTTCGCTCTACAAGAACCCAAGCATTGCTAATACCTACGAACCAGGTAGTACTTTTAAAGTCCTGGTCGCGGCCGCCGCTCTCAATGAGGGGGTTATCACCGAGACTGACCAATGTGACATTTGCGCAGGCCCCGTTGCGATCGACAAATACAGTATCAAAACTTGGAACGGTGAATACAAAAAGGACGCAACTCCCGAAGATATTATTGTCCACTCTGACAATACTGGGATGGTTTGGATGCAGCGGAAACTTGGAGGTGACAAGCTAGTTGAGTACATCAAAAACTTTGGTTTTGGCGAAAAAACCGGCATCGATCTCCAAGAAGAAGTCGCCTCGCCTCTGAGGAAAAAATGGGGCGAAGTAGATTATGCGACTAGCTCTTTTGGGCAGGGCATTGCAGTTACTAGTATCCAGATGGTGCGAGCAGTTGGTGCAATCGCCAACGGCGGCAAGCTCATGGAACCACACGTGGTAGATACGGTTCTAGGTGAGGATGATCTGCCGATTTTACCCAAAACCATTCGGACCGTAATCTCCGAAGATGCTGCGCGTCGGACGACTGAGCTTATGATTAAGGCAGTTGAGTATGGCGAGGCTAAATGGGCCAAGCCCAAGGGTTACACCATGGCCGGCAAGACAGGTACCGCCCAAATCGCTGTTTCTGGCCACTATGATGCGGAAAAAACTATTGCGAGCTTTGTTGGTTTTGCTCCAGCCCACAACCCACGCTTTGTAATGTTGGTAAAACTTAGAGAACCCCAGTCTTCACAATGGGGTAGTGAAACCGCCGCCCCCTTATGGTTTACAATAGCCAAGCGACTGCTCCTTCATTACAACATTCCACCAGATCAGTAGTACAGGTGTTAAAATACAAAGGATCTTATGCTGAAATATAGGCGTTACTTAATAACTCTGCTTCGTAAACTCAGGCCCCTGTTTCCGCAGTCTCTTGTCAACTACTTCTATCATCTGCCGCTCGCCTTTATCGCTTCGCGGATGTATGGCAATCCCAGTGAAGGGTTAGAGATCATTGCCGTCACTGGTACCGATGGCAAAACCACAACTATCAGCATGATTTATCACATCCTCAAAATGGCAAAGCGCAAAGTAGCCATGATCAGTACAGTAGAAGCCAAAATTGGCAAGAAGAGTTTCGATACTGGGTTTCATGTCACGACCCCCGATCCCTTTTTACTCCAAAGACTACTGAGACGTATCAGATCTCAAAAAATTCGTTATGTTGTCCTCGAGGTTACGAGTCATGGCCTTGATCAGTTTCGCTTCTTTCCTATTAAGCCAAAAATTGCTGTACTCACCAATATTACTCACGAACATCTCGATTATCATGGGACGTACGAAAAGTATCGTGCTGCCAAGCTAAGATTGTTTAAGGGTGCAGATCACGCGGTTATTAATAAAGACCAGCCAGATTTTCCTATCATTAACGCCTCTCTTCCCAAGACTCTCTTTTCTACCTATTCACTAGAGACCGACTCTCAGTTAAAGGCGCAAGACTTAGTTGAATCTAAGGATTCAATTAACTTTAGACTTGGTCGCATTGTCTATAAGCTCCCGATGACTGGTAGGTACAATGTGAGTAATGCGCTCGCCGCAATTAGTACTGCTCTTCTTTTAGAGATTAACCCGGTCGACATCAAGCGCACCCTTCTTTCTTTCCCCGGAGTTAAAGGGAGATTACAAGAAATTAAAAACACTAGGGGTATTCATGCCTACGTCGACTTTGCCCATACTCCGAACGCTTTGCGGGAAGTTCTTAGAAATCTAAATAATAAATTAGGCAAGAATGAAAAATTAATTGTAGTCTTTGGTTCTGCTGGTTTGCGAGATAGCAGTAAAAGACCCTTAATGGGGAAATATGCGGCCGAGTTCGCTGACCAAATAATCATAACTAGCGAAGACCCACGTTCCGAAGATCCCAAGCAAATAGCGAGTGATATTATGGCCGGCATGCCAAGTTCAACCAAACGGAAGGTTGTTATCGAATTAGATCGAAAACTTGCGATCAGTCGGGCAATTAATGAATTTGCACGATCTGGAGATTGGGTGGTATCCTGTGGCAAGGGACATGAAGGTTCGATGAATCTCGATGGCTGGACCGAAACCCCTTGGTCAGACCAAGAAGCCATGCAAAACGCACTAAATAATAACTAAATACTAAATACTAGATACTAGATACTAGATACTAGATACTAGATACTAGATACTAGATACTTACAACTTTATGAACTTAACACACACCGCCGCCATTGTTCTTGCTGCCGGGCGTGGCACCCGCATGAAGGCAAAAACCAAGAACAAGGTTGCCTTTAATCTCCATGGCAAGCCAATGGTCGCACATACTGTCGATCATCTTATCGAAGCTGGGGTTGCCCAAATCATCACTGTCGTTGGTTTTGCAGCAGATAGTGTCAAAGTTGCTTTGGGTAATAAAGTGATCTACGCCACCCAAAAAGAACCCCTTGGGACTGGAGATGCCTTAAAGTCTGCGATTCCATTCCTAGACTCATCGATCGAGACGGTTTTAACTGTTTATGGAGACGACTCTGCCTTTTATCCCGTATCACTTTACCATAAAATGGTAGAAGAACTAAAAATCAAAAACTGTGATTTATTGTTCTTGACCATCCACAAAGATGATCCCACTGGTCTAGGGCGAATTGTCCGCAATGAGTTAGGCGAGGTTGAGCGCATAGTCGAAGAAAAAAATGCAACCGACAACGAAAAGAAAATTCAAGAAATTAATACAGGATTCTACTGTTTCAGGCGTGATTTTCTGGAAAAACACATTGGCGATATTCAAAAAAATGTCTTGACTGGCGAGTACTACGCAACCGACATGGTCGAGATTGCTCTCAGAAGCAACAAAAAAGTCTGCGCTTATTTCCGCCAAGATAGTTCAATTTGGCATGGGGTTAATAATCGGAGCGACTACTCTCGTGCCCAAAAGAAAGCAAGTAATGCCTAAAAGTGTGTTTTTTATCGGCATCAAGGGGGTCGGCATGACCTCTCTCGCTCTAGCGATGGCTGATGCCGGGTGGGTAGTCTCAGGGAGTGACACAGATGAGGTTTTTATCACCGACGCTATCCTAAAAAAACACAACATCAAAGTCTCACTATTTTCTGTCCCTCTGCCACAATGTGACCTAATTATCCACTCTGCGGCCTATCCAGTCCCGACGACCAATATTCCCACCAAGACCCTTGCCCAGGCACTGGCAGATTTTGTTGGGAGTCGTCGTGTGATTGCCGTCGCCGGAGTTGGCGGTAAGACCACGACCAGCGCCATGCTCGCTGCCCTTTTCCATAGTATCGGACGCGACGTCGGCTATTATGTTGGTACTAGCACCATTGCTGGATTAGACTCTCCCGGACATGCCGGGAGTGATCCCTATTATGTCATCGAAGCCGATGAATATGCCGTTAGCAAGACTGATCCAAGACCTAAGTTTGCCCTCCTCACCCCCGAGATTGTAATTACTACCAATATCGTGCACGATCACCCCGATATCTATCCAACAGTTGGTGACACCCTTCGAGTATTTAGTGACTTAATCAAAGGTATTCCGGCGTCAGGCACATGGGTCTACAACGATACCGACCCACTCACTATGCAAATATTAAAGAACAGTAATCCTGTATGTCATCTTTCACCATATAACTCAAACCTTAAACCATTCGAACTTTCTGTCTTTGGTGATCAGAATCAGTTAGATGCTCAAGCCGCCGTATTAGCTGCGCAAGCCGCAGGGATACCGCTTGAAATAGCTGAGAAGGCAATCCAAGCCTATCGTGGCGCGGGACGTAGGCAAGAGTATCACGGTGAGGTGGCAGGGCGCTTGCTCTATGACGATTACGGTCATCATCCAGGTGAGATCGAGGTCACCACCACCTCTTTCAAAACACATTTTCCAGACCGCCGCGTTATCTTAGTTTTTGAGTCACACACCTATACCCGCACCGAGAGTCTTTTATCCGATTTCGCCAAAGCCTTAAGTGTTGCGGATTTAACCTTCATCATGCCAATTTTTGAGTCTGCCAGGGAAATTGGCAAGCCTCATCAAATCACACCAGCTTCTTTTGCAGCCCTGATTCCCGGCGCTACTGCCTTAACCTGGGATAATGCCGCGGAGGTAGTCTGGAATGCAAGTAGACCAGGTGATATCATCCTCACAATGGGCGCTGGTTTTGTTTATAAACTGCACGAAGATTTTAAAAAACATCTATGAACATTCAAACTAAGGTCCCACTCGCTAAACACACCTATTTCAAGCTCGGCGGCATTGCCGACCAATTTGTTGAAGCCAAAACTAAAGACGATCTAATCGAGGCAGTCCGCTACGCGATAGAGTCCAAGCTCCCCTACTTCGTTCTTGGTGGAGGTAGTAATGTGCTCGTGAGCGATACTGGCTTTCGTGGTCTCGTGATCAAGAACAGAACTAGTTCAGTTAAATTAAAGGGTTTTGCTGGGGGAGTCGAAAAGGGGAGGCTGGACCTCAAAGAAGCGATTGTCGAAGCAGATAGTGGCGTCACTGCCAACTACCTAATTAGATATACCCTTGATGAAGGACTCGCTGGTCTAGAAGATATGCTAGGGCTTCCTGGGACAGTGGGAGGAGCAGTTTACAACAACAGTCATCATTTAGATAAGCTTTTTGGTGACCACATTATCGAAGTCGAAATCTTAGATCATGCTGGCAAGATAAAAAAATACACGAATGCGGAGTGTCAATTTGCCTACGATTACAGCATCTTCCACAAAACTAAAGAAGTAATTCTCTCAGCTAGTTTTCAACTCTCGCGGGGGGATAAGACTGCTCTCTGGAGCATTGCAACTGAGGCCGTGAAGCGTCGCAGCTCTACTCAACCACTAGGCCTTCCTAGTTCTGGCTGTATGTTCAAAAATATCAGTCTTGCAGATCGTATGCGTCTCGGGGTCCCGACCGCCTCAGCCGGATACTTAATCGACAAGGCAGGTCTAAAAGGCCTTAGGGTCGGGGGGGCAGTAGTCAGCGACGTACACGCCAACTTTATTATTAACGACGGGACTGCGACGAGCAGTGATGTTCTGGCACTAGTTGATACAGTAAAACAAAAAATTAAAGATAAATTTGGTGTTAGCCTGGCAGAAGAAGTAATAAAGATTGGCACAAATTGAGTTTCTCAGCTACAATTGACGCGTTATGACTGATTTTCACATTACCGGCGGCACCCCTCTCAAGGGCGCAGTTCGCCTGGGTGGCGCCAAAAATGCCAGTTTCAAACTAATGATCGCGGCCGCTTGTGGAACCGGCGAATCCCGCCTACTTAACATGAGTAAGATTGGGGATGTTGAGGTAACTTACAAAACACTCGAGGCAATCGGAGTAAAGGTGAGTCGTCCCGGAGACAATACTGTCTACATTACCGGCGACGGTTTAAATACTCACATTATTCCCCAATTTACTGGGGAAAAGACTCGCGCTGCGACACTTTTTGCCGGGCTCTTGCTCAACAAAAAAGGTCAGGCCATTATTCCTCTCCCCGGAGGCTGCGCTCTAGGTGATCGTCCAATTGAGCGCCACCTCGATGGCTTTCGCGCGATGGGCGCAAAAGTTGACTTAACCGAAGTTGGTATCGAGATGTCAGCCTCTCAGGGTTTGCGTGGCGCCACCTACCGCTTCCCAAAGAAATCACACACGGGTACCGAAGCCCTCATTATTGCCGCTGTTTTAGCAAATGGTACTACCATCATCGAAAATGCCGCGCTCGAACCAGAAGTAGACGACCTAATTACTTTCTTTAACAAAATGGGGGCGAATGTTACAAGGGAAGGTGACTCTATTAAGATAGTGGGTGTCAAAAAACTCCGTGGTGCCACTCATTATGTAATGTCCGATCGCAACGAGGCTGTGTCATACGCCTGCATGGCCATTGCCACCAAGGGAGACATCATCCTCGAAGGCGCCAATCTCAACCATATTCAAGCTTTTTTACAGAAGCTCGATGAAATTGGTGGTAAATATGAATCTTCAGATTATGGGATGCGTTTCTGGTATGAGAAACCACTCGTCGCGACCGATATTACAACCGCGCCAGAACCAGGCTTCATGACAGACTGGCAACCACTCTGGACTACCATGATGACTCAGGCCAAAGGCGTCTCTCATGTAGTCGAAGCAGTGACCCAGCACCGTCTTGCCTTTACCGACCAATTAAGAGAAATGGGCGCCAAAATCGAATACTACGACCCAACTCCAGATAATCCCACTGATTTCTATGAGTTTAATTATCCCGAAAAAGTTAGTTATCCACATGCTGCTAGAATCTATGGGCCAACCACTTTTCGTGGACACACCATGACCGTCCCTGATTTACGTGGTGGGGCAACGCTAGTTATGGCTGCTATTATGGCAGAGGGGGATAGCATTATAAAAAATGTTGAACTCATCGATCGCGGCTACGAAAAATTTGATGAGCGCCTTAGTCAGCTTTCAGCCAACATTACTCGCAAAAGTTCTGCCTGAGTTGCTGTATACTAGGCCTATGCAACAGAAGATCACTTCTTTTTCTTATGCCATTATGGGATTAAAGACTGCCTTTGTCACTCAACCAAACGTCCGTACTCATCTTATTATTGCGATTGTCGTTAGTCTTTTAGGATATTTTTTGGGCCTTAGCACAGAAGAATTAGTTGAAATAATACTTTTAGTTGGTTTAGTGTTAGTTGCTGAGATGATTAATACGGCTATTGAGTTTGTCTGCAACGCTATCACAACTGAGATTCATCCAGAGATCAAAAAAGCCAAAGATGTAGCAGCGGGATCAGTTTTAGTAGTCTCGATCCTGGCAATTATAATCGGGGCAGTAATCTTTATCCCTAAATTATTATCTCTATTTAACTAATTATGAATACATTACTCGGTTTTCTCCTCTTCAGTTTTACCATCAACGCAGCCCTAATTGTTCCATTCATTAATATTCTCTATACCTTCAAATTCCAAAGACCTAGCCAAAAGACCTCTGACTTTATGGGCGTAGTCAATAACATTTACAACAAACTTCACAAAAAGAAAGCAGGAATCCCGGTTGGTGGGGGGCTCCTCATCATTGTGACAACCTGTCTCCTCTATATTTTGGTTGCAGGTATGCTCAAGTTGGTTGGCGCCCCGATCGGTAGCGTCTACCCTATGCGCATGGAAGTAAATGTAATTTTTGCTACTTTTATCCTCTTTGGACTTCTTGGTCTCTATGACGATGTCATGAAATTTTTTGGCAAACAATCTGGTGTAGTTGGCATTAGCATGCGCGTTAAGCTGGTTATTCAGATCATGTTATCTCTCGGGATCAGCTACTATCTCTACAGCGTCATGGGGATTAGTATTATCAATATTCCCTATCTAGGAGTCTGGAATTTGGGCTGGTTCTTTGTTCCCTTTGCCTCTTTTTTCATCGTAGCATTCAGTAACGCCGTAAACATTACCGATGGCTTGGATGGCCTTGCCCCTGGTTTGCTCATGATCACTCTCTTTGCGCTCACTCTTATCGCTGCCTCGATTCTCGATACTCCCATCGCCCTTTTTCTAGCCCTTTGGCTAGGAGGACTCTTAGCTTTCTTATACTTTAATACTTATCCTGCTCGTATTCATTTGGGTGATGTTGGCGCCCTCTCCTTTGGCGCCACCCTCGCTGTTATTGCGCTTTTATTAGGCAAAGTCGTCGCCGTTGTCATCATAAGCGGTGTTTTTATCTTAGAGATTGCCACCTCCAGTATCCAAATGTTTGGTAAACGTTACCTGGGTCGTCGGCTCTTACCCATTTCGCCATTCCATTTGTGGCTCCAGCTAATCGGCTGGGAAGAGCCCAAGATTGTGGCTCGTAGTTGGCTAGCAGGCATTATTCTTGCCCTTTTTGGTCTTTGGTTAGCTTTTATTTAGTTATGTTAGATTACCCACTAATTATCTTTGACTCAGGTATTGGCGGCTTCTCGATTCTTAAAGAACTCATCAAGTATGACACACCGTTAGTATATTTTGCCGATCAAGCTTACTTTCCTTATGGCGACAAATCTGAAGGATTTCTTAAAAATCGTTTTGTCGAACTAGCTGATATTTTCGCTAAGATTCATGCTTCTGGTCTCGTCGTGGCTTGTAACACTGGTACAGTAACCGCACTCTCAGATCTTCGATCAAGGCTAAGCATTCCCGTCTTTGGCGTAGAGCCAATAACTAAAATGTTGAAAGAGTATACTAACCCTGTGGTTTGGGGTACCACAGTAACGACCAACTCAGTCGTTGCACAAAATCTTAAAAAAGTACATGGCGATCACATCCGTTACTACACACCAGTTGGCCTTGCCAAAGCAATCGAAGATGACAACATACAAAATGTAAAAAGCATTCTCGAAACTGCCAAATCCGAGTTAGGAGAGATAGATGCCATCGGCCTCTCTTGTACCCATTATCCGCTTGTCAAAAGTATGATCGAAGAGATATTTACTGGGGTAGAAATCTACGATCCATCAAATGCTGTCAGAGCGCACGTTGCCAAAACGCTAAATCTAAAACTAAAAAATGCTTTATCTCCCAAATCACAAATAAAATATCACAGCACTGGTGACGTGTTAAGATTACAACAGTCAGCTAACAAATATGGGCTGTTATGACAATTCAAGAATATCTAACAGGTAAAAAAATCTTAGTTTTTGGGATAGGTCGTCAGGGCGGTGGATTAGGTGATGCTAATTATCTAGCCTCAAATGGTTATCAGGTGCGAGCCACCGATATCCTAAGCAAAGATGAGCTCGGACATGATAAATCGGCATACGCTCCAGGACTAGAGCTCTCACTCGGGGGTCACCTCAAATCTGACATTGATTGGTGTGACTTGATTATCAAAAACCCCGCGGTTCCCGACGATCACCCACTCATACAAAGAGCTAAATCAAAAGGAGCCGAAGTCTATACCTCCATTTCTTTATTCGTCAAATACTCCCCACTTAAGACCATAGGTATCACAGGCACTCGTGGTAAAACTACTACCACTACCTTGATTTATAAAATTATGGAAGCTGCTTATCCTGGCAAAGTCTTGCTCGGTGGCAACATCCCAGGAAACTCTGCCCTATCCATGTTTGCTGAGTGCGAGGGCAAGCTATATGCAGTTCTCGAGCTATCATCTTTCCAGCTACACTCATTTCACGCTCAACAGGTCTCACCCAACTATTCAGTTGTCACCAACTTGCATCCGGATCATTTAAACCGTTATCCTGATATGCATCGCTACCGCTATGATAAAGAGGCGCTTGTCCGCTACCAAAAACCTCCTGGCTTTACCGTCTACAACACCGAAAATGAGGGGAGTGTAAAAATAGCCAGCGTCTCCCCAGTCACCAAATATCCCTACGAGAGCAAGTTAGCTAGTAGTTACCAGACCAAGCTCTTGGGAGCGCACAATCAGAGTAATTTGAGTGCGGCAATCACTCTCTGCACCAAGCTGGGGATAGAAGACGACGTCATAAGGCAAGCAGTTGCTACTTTCACGGGTGTCGCTTATCGCTTAGAGCAGATCCGCACCTTACGCGGTGTTACCTTTGTCAATGATACGACCGCTACCACACCCGTTGCTGCGCTGACTGCCCTCTCTGCAATCAAAGGGAACATAATCTTGATCTGTGGGGGTGAGAGTAAAAAACTTCCTCAAACTGATTTGATAAAAGAGATCATAAATAATGATCATGTGAAAAAGATTATCTTTCTCGGTAGCTTAAACTTGGTCGATTTTACCGATGCCCTCAGGCGTGGTTGTCCAGACAAGATAGCGGGACAGGCCAAGTCCATGTCTGAGGCAGTCTCGCTTGCCCAGTCTGTTAGTAGTGTCGGTGACACTATTCTCCTCTCTCCTGGGTTTGCCTCCTTTGATTTATTTAAAAACGAATTTGATCGTGGAGCGCAGTTTAACAAAGCCGTACTTTCTCTTAAGTCATAAATCCTCGGTGACGTAGTATCATGGATCAATGAAGAAGGTTAATCTCGCTGGCATTTCACTTACTTCCCAAATTGTCTTAACTACGTTAGTTCTTCTCGTTTTCGGCTTGGTTATGATTGGTAGCGCCAGTGTCGCCGAAGGTGCACGCGATTTTGGTAATAAGTGGCATTTTGTGCTCCTTCAGCTTAAGTGGGCAGGAGCCGGAGCTGTGTTATCTTTGATCATTTCGCGGGTTCACCCAGGTATCTGGCAAAAACTCGCTGTTCCGATCCTCGGGGTAGGGGTTCTTCTGCTTTTTTTGGTGATTATCCCTGGCATCGGCACCAAGGTCTTGGGTGCACGTCGCTGGCTCGTCCTACCAGGGATTGTTCTTCAACCCTCTGAGCTAATCAAGTTAGTGCAAGTCATTTACTTATCAGCCTGGATGACTTCAAAAAAAGTTACCCTCACCCAGTTTATGGCCTATGTTGGCGTTATCGCAGGACTCATCATGCTCCAGCCCGATCTCGGCACCACTCTCGTTGTGAGTGGTCTCGCCATATCGCTCTACTTTATTACCGGTTATCCTGTCAAACAGCTCGCCACCATCGTGGCACTTGCGATGATTGCCATTGTCATTTTCATTGGTAGTAGTAGTTATCGCATTGATCGGGTCAAAACTTTTCTTGATCCGACCCACGACCCCCTTGGTAGTTCGTACCACATCCGCCAAGTCATTTTGGCCCTTGGCTCAGGTGGGGTCACTGGCGTTGGGATCGGCCGCTCACGTCAAAAATATGAATATTTGCCCGAGAGCACAACCGATAGTATTATCGCCGTTGCAGGTGAGGAGCTAGGCTTTGTCGGTATTAGTATCGTCATGCTCGTCTTTATCTACCTCATTAGTCTTATTTTTAAAGTCGCAGCCGCGTGTCGCTATCCCTTTAATGCCGCCCTGGCCGCCGGTGTTGGTTGCTGGATCAGTCTCCAAGTCGTCCTCAATCTGGCTGCGATGGTGGCGCTCACCCCCCTAACCGGCGTTCCCTTGCCGCTTGTTTCATACGGCGGAAGCGCCCTCATGACGATTCTCATGGGGCTCGGCCTAGTTATCGCTGTTGCCAGGGTCGAAAAAGTTTAACAGTTAGTCACAGTAGGCTCGTCATTAATTGGTATATCATTAGTACATGGGTACATTTGTCTTTACTGGTGGTCATCACAATAGTGCGCTTGTTCTTGCTCAGTATTTTGTCAGTCAAAAACATACCGTTTACTGGTATGGTCACAAAAAAAGTAGTCGCAAAGACCAAAACGACTCTGCCGAATATGTGGAAGTTACTGCCAGTAAAATCAAATTCCTAGATCTGCCCGCAGGTCGTGCCACCCTAAATATTTCTGAACTACTGCGATTGCCATATGGTTTTATCGTCGCCCTCAAGTATTTGATCGCACACCAGCCATCCGCGGTTATCTCCTTTGGCGGCTACCTCGGTGCCACTACCGCACTGGCCGCATATATCCTAGGTATCTCGGTCTATTTACATGAACAAACTGTGGTTGCTGGCAAAGCCAATAAGTTTATAAGTAAGCTCGCGCGGCGAGTTTACCTAACTTGGCATAGTTCTCTTAAGTTCTTTCCTAAGAAAAAATCTCTAGTCGTAGGCTTACCCTTGCGCAGTAGCATAATCAGAGCTACTCCAAAAAAACTATTTGATCGCAAGCGTCCAACCTTACTTGTCATGGGTGGCAAACAAGGCGCCCACGCAATCAATCACTTTATTTTCGAACATTTGCGCGATCTCCTTATCGATTTTAATCTTATTCATCAAACCGGAACCAGTAGTGAAACAGGCGATTATGAACAGGCACTTGCACTAAGAGGTAGTCTCGGCTCGCTTGCCGATTCTTATCTGCCTATCGGTTATATTACCGAAAACGAAATCGGATATTATCTAAAAAGTGCCAATTATTATCTTGGTCGCTCTGGTGCCCACATCACTTACGAGTTACTATTATTAGGGCTCAAAGCGGTACTTGTTCCTTTGTCATTTACTCACCAAAGAGAGCAATACAAAAACGCCTTAGAGTTAGTCAAAGTAAAGCAAGCAGTTGTGCTTAGCCAGTCTGATTTAAGTTTGAAAAATCTTCGTGTTGCGATCAAGGAGTTAAAACAGCTTAGACCAGAGAAATATACCCTAAGTGGTGATGCAACAGAGAAAGTTTACAATGATATCAAACGCACCCTCTAAGTATTTTGTTGCCACTAGTCAGGTTTTGCCTCAGATCTTGGTAATCCTCTTTTCGCTCTCCTCTCTCTACGCCTTATTTTTCTCGCAACTTTTTAAAATTACCAAAGTAGAGTGTTATCAGGATGTCGAGACTAGTTGTCAGAACAACTTTGTCCTCTCTGCGGCTAATGATTCGCTTGGGCAAAACCTCTTTCGGTTTGATACCGTCGCGGCTGCTGATCGAATTAAGAGGGGGGATCCAACCATCAGATCACTCGAGTACAAAAAAGTTTTACCTGGTAAGATAATTATCCAAATTCAATCTGTTTATGCGACCCTCGCTTTAGGCACAGAGGGTAGCAACAGCCTTCTTATTCTTGATACTGATTTTCGCATCATCAAATCTTTAGAGCAGGATCCAAACGTGCCTATCGTTCGCTCCAACAAGTCCCTTAGCCTGAGGGTGGGCGAAAGGATCGAAGACAACTCTCTACGAACCCAGTTATCGGCATGTCTAAAAATTGTAAGCAACATTCCAGGAAGCAAGATTTGCAAAGTTAGCGATGATGGCCTCTGGGTTACACTCGAAGACGGTATTACTCTTGCCATTTTTACTACCGCGCGTGACCTAGGTGAACAATTATCTGCCTTGCACACCATCCGGTCTGGCATTACAATTTCTGGTAGTAGCCCGGTTATCGATGTCCGGTATCTCCAACCGATCATTAAAGGTAATAATTAGGCTATAATGGGTACAACTATATGACAAAAGCAAAGATTTATTGTGGAATCGACGTTGGGAGCTCTAAGGTTACCTGTCTAATCGCAACCAAATCAGACCTCGATTCATCCTTGCGCGTCGTCGGCGTTGCGAGCGTCCCCAGCAAGGGTGTTCGCAAGAGTCAAATCGTTGATATTGAAGAAACGATCGATGCAGCCACAAGTGCGGTCGAAATGGCCGAACGTATGGCCGGTTTTTCAATTAAGAGCGCTTCAGTTTCAATATCAGGTATCCATATTGAGTCACAAAATAGCAAGGGTCTAGTTGCTGTCCAAAACCCCGATGGCGAAATAGGTCGCAGTGACGTCGCTCGGGTAGTCGAAGCTGCCAAGGCTGTTCCCCTCGAAAATTCGCGCGAGATCCTCCATGTTATTCCCCGCTTCTATCTCGTCGATAATCAGGATGGGATTAGAGATCCCGTCGGTATGTCAGGCGTCAGACTAGAGGCCGAGGCTCACTTGATAACCGGAAGCTCCGTCAACACCAAAAATCTTACTAAGGTCATGAGTGAGATCGGACTAGACAGTGAGGCGGTAACCTTTAGTGGCTACGCTTCTTCCGTTGCCACAGTAACCGATACCGAACGCGAGCTAGGTGTAGTCTCAATCGACATTGGTGGTGGCACCACCTCTGTTTGCGTCTACGTTGATGGCGCACTCACTCACTCCGCAGTCATCCCAGTCGGTGCGAAAAACATTACTAATGATATCGCAATTGGACTCAGGGTTAGTTTAGATACCGCCGAAGCGATTAAGCGCAATCTCGAGCCAGATGGGATGGCCAGTAAAGTCTTAGACCCCAAAAATCCTCAAAGTAAAAAACAAGCTGACGAAATTGATCTTCATAAACTAGGCTTAAAAGACGCGCCGCGCAAGATTTCACGAAAAGCTGTTGTTGAGGGGATTATTCGTCCTCGGATGAATGAGCTTTTTGAACTGATTAAAGGCGAATTAATTAAGGCATCAGTGGGTGGTAAAACCCCAGCAGGTATTGTTTTAACAGGTGGTGGGGCACTTACCTATCAAATTACTGAGTCAGCCAAGCGAATTCTGGGAATGCAAGCCAGAGTTGCCTCTCCCACTGGGTTAACTGGTCTAGTTGATGAGGTTACAACTCCCGAATTCTCAACTGTTACTGGCCTAATTCTCCTTGCTTCTAAAGATTTGCCCGAACAGAGTTCTCCCAGCTTCACCATGCCTAAACTTAATTTAAAAATTAAAAACCCATTCAGTGGTGGCTCATTCCTTGACTTTATCAAGTCATTTCTGCCATAGTGTAGTTATATAAGTCCCTGCCCTGTGATAAAATAAGTAGCTTATGGGACTAGTTAAACCAGATTTAAATGCAGTTGCAAAAATCAAGGTCATTGGAATTGGTGGTGGTGGCAATAATGCAGTCGCCTCAATGGTTACCACCGGCAAGATTAAAGGTGTCGAGTTTGTAGCAGTTAATACCGATGCCCAAGCCCTACTAGCCTCTCCTGCACCCCTCAAACTCCAGATTGGTGAGAACTTAACCAAGGGCTTAGGTAGTGGCGCAGACCCAGAAGTTGGTCGCCAAGCAGCCGAAGAGTCTCGGGAAAAGATCAAAGAACTTCTTGTCGATACTGACATGGTTTTTATCACCGCCGGAATGGGTGGTGGTACTGGTACCGGTGGCGCGGCAATTGTCGCCGAACTGGCCAAAGAAGCAGGTGCTCTCACAGTCGCAGTTGTCACTAAGCCATTCAGTTTTGAGGGTATTAGACGGATGAGTGTGGCCGAGGATGGGATCGAAGAGCTCAAAGAAAAAGTCGACACGCTAATTGTTATCCCTAATCAGAAGCTTCTCGATGTCGTCGACAAAAAAATGACTCTCCAAGAAGCTTTTCGGGTCGCCGATAGCGTACTCGGACAGGGAGTTCAGGGTATATCAGACCTAATTACCGTCTCAGGCTTGATCAATGTCGACTTTGCTGATGTTCGCGCTATCATGACCGATGCTGGCACCGCATTGATGGGTGTGGGTATTGGCACCGGCGAAAATAGAGCTCAGATGGCCGCTCGTACGGCCATTAGCTCTCCACTCTTAGAAGTTAAGATCGACGGTGCTCGCGGCATTCTCTTTAACATTACCGGAGGCACGAGTTTGACCATGAGCGAAGTGAGCGAGGCCGCCGACATGATAAGTACGCATGCCGATCCCGACGCCAATATCATCTTCGGTGCGACGATCGACGAGAGTATGGGCGATCAAATTAAAATTAGCGTGATTGCCACAGGCTTTGATAGTAACCGCAGTGGTTTTGCGGCACTGCAATCCGCTGGCAACTCCGCACGCATTCAATACGATGACAATAGTGGCGATGATGCTAACAATCCTCCCAGTAGTACATCGTCCAACAATCCTCCCACCCCGGATGATACCGATCCCTTCGACATTCCCGCCTTTTTAAGACAAAACTAAGTATTTCTTTTCATTTACCACCACTTCATCATCGGCTTTTTTGCCAATCAGCGCTTTTCCCATCGGGCTCTCGATCGAGATTTTGCCGTTCATGGGATCTGCTTCGTAAGTTCCAACGATCGTATATGTAAATTCCTTTCCATCATCACGTCTTAGCTTAACCGTTGATCCCACTCCGATAGTCCCATCAGTCGGTGGCTCGATTGCTTTTCCATACTTAATTTGATGTTGTAACTGTCTAATTGCACGGTCGGTATCTCCTAGTTCAAATCTTGCCGCCTTATATGCCCCATTCTCGGATAGGTCACCTTGCTCCCTCGCGCGCTGCAACTCGATTAACACTCGTTCACGCTTTTTAAAAAGCTCATCAAGTTTTGGCCTAAGAGCACTATATCCCGACTTCGTAAAAACGATGGGTTTTGGTTGTTTGATCATACTGGTATACTTTACACCATGACAAAACTAAAACCAGTCGACACGACAAAACCTCTTAATCATTCAGCACACGAGGAAGAAATCTTAACTTATTGGGACGAGGTCAAAGCATTCGAGCGCAGTGTCAGTGAAAAAGGTGGGAATAAGTCTTACGTTTTTTATGATGGCCCACCTTTCGCCACCGGCCTCCCTCACTACGGCCACCTCTTGGCTAGTACTGCCAAGGATGTGGTACCTCGTTACTGGACCATGAAGGGGTATAAGGTCGAGCGCACTTGGGGTTGGGATTGTCATGGTGTGCCAATCGAGAACATGATCGAGGGCGAGCTCGGTTTAAAGGGTGGTAAGAAGGGGATCGAAGAATACGGGATCGCTAACTTTAACGCTGCCTGTCGCGCGAGCATCCTGCGTTATGACACCGAATGGAAAAAAACTATTAAAAGGCTCGGTCGCTGGGTTGACATGGAAAATTCATACAAAACCATGGATACGACTTTTATGGAATCTGTCTGGTGGGCCTTTGCTGAGTTATATAAGAAGGGCCTCGTTTACCAAGGTCGTAAAGTCATCCTCTATTGTCCACGTTGCTCCACCCCGCTCAGCAACTTTGAGATTGCCATGGATAATAGCTATAAAGAAGTCGAGTCTCACTCGCTAACCGTCAAATTTAAGAAAAAAAATTCCATCAATGAGTATTTTGTAGCCTGGACCACCACGCCCTGGACACTCCCTGGGAACGTTGGTCTTGCCGTCAATCCAGATCAAACCTATGTCCAAGTCAAAAACGGTGATGAACTACTCTGGTTTGCCGAAGCTCGTGCTCCCAAAGAGCTAAAAGTACTAAAGACAGTCAAAGGGAGTGAGCTAGTGGGGGAGCGTTATGAGCCCTTATTTACCTACCTCCCTGTCGGTGACCAAAAATCATACGTAATTATCCCTGCCGATTTTGTCAGTATGGAGGATGGTACGGGTATTGTCCATACCGCTGCCATCTATGGCGAAGACGACTATCGAGTTTCGGTAGAGGAGGGATTACCAACCATCCCGATGTTAGACGATCAGGGCCATTTCTTAGATTTTGTGACTGATCTCAAAGGACAGTATTACCTCAAAACTCAAAAATGGATCATCGAAAATCTTGAGAGTCGTGGTTTAGTCTACAAAAGTGAAATGACCACCCACTCTTACCCCTTCTGTTACCGTTGTGGGACCGCGCTCTTTTACAACGCCCTCCCGGCCTACTTTATTAACATCCAAAAACTCAAAAAAGATCTATCTAAGGTTAATCAGGATATCAACTGGTATCCAGCCTTTCTCAAAAATGGTCGCTTTGGTAAGGGACTCGAGACAGCTCCAGATTGGAATATTAGTCGCAGCCGCTACTGGGGCACCCCAATGCCAATCTGGAAAGGTGATCAAACTGGCAAAGTGAGAATAATCAGCTCACTCAGTGAACTGAAATCCTGGGCAGTTGATCCCGCACAAGTCGAGAGTATTCAAGACATTCACCGCGAGTATGTCGATGATGTTAAAGTTTGGGTAGACGACGCTAAAACCGAAGCAGGGACTAGAATCAAAGATGTTTTTGATTGTTGGATTGAATCAGGGAGTATGCCGTTTGCCGCGGAGCATTATCCCTTTGAAAACAAAACCAAGTTTGAAGCGCGCTACCCTGCACAGTATATCGTTGAATATATTGCTCAGACTCGGGCTTGGTTCTATACCCTACATGTCATGTCAGTCGCACTTTTTGGTAAGCCTGCTTTCGAAAACGCCGTAACTACCGGCACAATCCTCGCCGAGGATGGTACCAAAATGAGTAAGAGTAAAAAGAATTATCCCGACGTTAATGTTCTGATCAGCAAATTTGGCGTTGACTCGCTCCGCCTCTACTTAATGAGTAGTGTTGTTATGAAAGCCGACAATCTTAATTTTAGCGAGAGTGCAGTCGATGACGTTCGCAAAAATGTCATGAATATTTGGTGGAACATCTATGTTTTCTATTCAGCGTACTGCGGGAGTGTTGAGTTGACGATGCCACAAGTCATCAAAAATCCTCTAGATCAGTGGCTTCTATCTAAAGTCGAAGGGTTAACTAAAGTCGTAACCACCGCAATGGATTCTTATGACGTGGTGGGCGCCACAAGACCCCTTATGGCCTTTGCCAAAGATTTTTCGACATGGTATGTGCGACTATCTCGGGAGCGCCTAAGAAATGATAAAAATAGTCAGGCAGTGTTTGCCTATGCGCTATCCAAATATACTCATCTCATGGCCCCGTTTGCTCCCTTTATGGCCGAGCGCATCTACCAAAACATGCCACACACTAAAGATTCAATCCATCTCGAAGATTGGCCTACCGTCGAAGCTAAATATCAAAATCCCAAACTCGAGTCAGACATGATGGCTGTGATGGATATCGTCGAAGGTGCTCATGCACTCCGAAAAAATGCCAACCTGCGTCTCAGACAACCCTTATCACGCCTCACAGTTGCAAGTAAGCTCGGAGGCGATTTGCTCAAAGTGATCGCCGACGAACTAAATGTCAAAGAGGTAGTAGTCGGCAGCGAGCTCTCGCTCGATACCAACCTAACTCCCGAGCTAGAAGACGAAGGTAAGGCAAGGGATCTGATGCGCGACATCCAAGGTGAGCGCAAAAAACAGGGTCTGAAGCCAACAGATCAAGTTGTGGTTATTACGCCCTCATATCCCACAAGTTGGGAGTCCGAGATCAAAGCCAAGGTCGGTGCCAAATCTCTGTCTCAGGGAGAAGTATTTAGTGTCACCAAAGCATAAACCAAAAAGCCTGGGGCAGGGTATACTATGAGTAATTATGCGGCTTCGGATATTTGCAGATCCACTACTGCTACTGTCTTACATTCTTGGTAGTTGCTTGAGCCTGGCGATGCTCATCTCTATCTCTCCTGATCGTTTTTTACAGCAGGCAATCGTCCTAGTCGTAGGCTTGTTTCTCTTGTTTTATCTCTCTAAGCAAGAAGAAAGTGTCTACAAATCATTTGCCCTAATTGGATATCTTGGTAGTCTTATTATCTTACTAATAACTATCCTTTTTGCCTCCACTACAAGAGGGACTTTAAGCTGGATTGATGTCGCCGGTTTTCGCTTTCAGCCTTCTGAGTTAACCAAGCCATTTCTAATCCTGTCATTCGCTTCCCTACTCGAACGCTTTCCGCCCAAAACCCTAATCAATATCATCATTAATTGTCTCTCTTTTATCATCCCAGCGGCTTTAATTATGCTTCAGCCAGACCTAGGAACTACCTTAGTTATTACTGCTATCTGGTTAGCTCAAATCTTTATCGCTGGGATACCGTGGCATTATCTACTGCTAGGTTCACTTCTCGTACTCATCTCACTCCCCCATGTCTACAGCAATCTTCACGACTATCAGGTAGGTAGGCTTACCACTTTTCTTGATCCCTTTGCCGACCCGCTCGGCAGTGGTTATAACGTTATTCAAAGTATGATTGCTGTTGGCTCTGGCGGGATTCTGGGTAAGGGCCTGGGGCAGGGGACTCAAAGTCACTTAAGGTTTTTGCCAGAACGCCATACCGATTTTGCCTTTGCCAGTATCGCCGAAGAGTTAGGTCTACTTGGTTCTCTCGCAATCTTGGGAGTTATGGCAACTTTCATTTTTCGACTCTTGCATTTCATGACCCAGGCAGAGTCTGGTCATAGTCGCACAATTCTGTCTGGCTCTCTCGCTTACTTTATCTTTCAATCTCTCGTCAATATTGGGATGAACATTGGAGTAGCTCCAGTGACCGGCATCACCCTGCCTTTGATCTCCTACGGTGGTAGCTCGATCTTGGCGACCGCTATGATCTTAGGTCTTTCAAGTAGCGTCATTAATGGGGCAAAACATCGCCGCTTGCTAGAAATCAGATAAATAGGATATAATCCACATCTATGCAGTACGCAATTATTAAGACTGGCAACAAACAATATCAAGCAGTAGCAGGCAAAACTCTCAAGGTTGAGAAATTAGTCACAACCGAAGGTAGTGTTGTCTTTGACGAAGTACTCCTATATGTTGATGGTGAAAAAGTCGAGATCGGCATGCCAACTGTTGCTGGGCTAAAAGTGTACGGGACTGTTATCGGCATTGAAAAAGCTGATAAAATCCAAGTTTTCAAATACAAGAGTAAGTCTCGCTATCGCAAGCTCCGCGGACATCGCCAGCAATATGCCGTAGTCAAGATCGAAAGTATTGGCACCGCACCCGTCAAAGTTGAGAAGGCTACTAAAAAAGTCGTCAAGGCAGAACCAAAAAAGGCTGTTAAAGCCGCTCCCAAAAAAGCACCCGCGAAAAAAGCCACGACTAAATAACTTTATTCTAGTCTGGTATTTAGGTATATACTTTCTTCATGCAATATTATTTCCTCGGTAATACTCCCGCGCTGAGTCTACTCGAGTTAGAGAGTGTGACACATGAGCCATTCACCCCTATTACACCTTCTATCGTTGCAGGCGACTCAGACCTTGCCCTCACTCAGCGTCTAGGTGGCCTGCGCAAAGTCGCCAAAATGGAAAGGATCGGAGCCAAAAAAGACGTCCTCACGCTCCTCGCCGCGACATTAGCTAATGTTCCCAACAAAAATGTCGCGATCACCGATTATGTCAATCTCTCTCTCGACAAATCAGATCTTTACTCGCTAAAAACGGGGGCTGGACGACCCATTCGTTTTGTGAGTATGGAAACAGGGGAGCACGAACTAGTCATGCTCGCTCACCAACGCGTTGCCGAGCTCAATCTCTTGCCAGATCCAGCTGATGCAGGCCAGGTCGTAGTCGCCATAACTACCTGGATCTTCGATTCCAAGGATTGGATTAAGCGCGACCGCAACAAGCCCTATCGTGACATCAAGCGCGGCATGTTGCCTCCCAAGGTCGCGCGCATCATGGCTAACCTCGCCCTCTGTGGTCAAAATGGTAAAACGCTCTACGATCCCTTCTGTGGTACTGGCA
>QEVC01000024.1 GCA_003576945.1 Candidatus Microgenomates bacterium | reverse complement strand
CACAAGAGTATACCAGGGGAGGTCGCGCCTATCGGCGCGACTAAAACGCTAGCGAAACTAAAACCCTACAATGTCAACTAAATTGGTGAAACGTTAACACTTCTTTTTCCAGATTAGATAAAAAAGACTAATCAACAAGAGGACGAAAGGGATCATTATGAATGTGCCGTACTCATGGAATAAATCCTGCCATGAGCCTGGTTTTAGATTGGAAATTTGTTGTTTGCCGAATGGAGGTAGGTAAACAATGCTGACTTCCTGATTATTTATCAGTAACTTTTCGTTAATGATGGCAGATCTCCCAGTATTGACTAAGTAACTAATCTCGTTGTTGGGTTCGATCTTGTATGATATTTCGGGAATTTTAAGCGACTCGCTACGGATACTTACCTCGATTTGTTTTCCGGCTCGGTTTTCGCGGTAACTGCCAGCAGGGAGTGGATAGCTACTACTGGATCCCCAGCGGACAAAGGTGATGTGGCCAAAATCTAGGAGGTCAAAATACTCACTCCCACCTGTAGTATGTCCCCAAGTAGGATCAACACTCTTCCAGACTTTGGAGCTGGGGTCTTGGTACTCAGGATAGGCATGGAGAATATCGATATTACTCCCTTGTGGTTTGAGGGTATTATTAGAGGTTACGGCATAACCAATAATTGCACGGCTGGGAATACCCATAGCACGGCTAGTCGCAACAAAGAGATCGGTAAACTCAGTGCAAATTGCGGACTCGGGACTTGCGAGCGCGGCGGCTGCACCTAGCCTTTTTTGGCGTGAGATCTGAGCGTAGTCATAAGAGAGTGATTCGAGAAGGTAGTTATAGAGATTCTCGGGATTTTTGAGATTTGTGGCAAGTCTTTTGACACTACTAGATTGCTCCCAGTATGTGTCTTCACCCATGGGGGCGCTACTGCTGGGGTCAAAGTAGACGGGGGTGGGAGAAACTATGATAGAAAGATCAGCTATGACGTCCTGTTTGGAATGAGGTGGGAGCTGGTAGCGGGCGAGCCAGTTGCCATCACTATCTAGGACAATCTCGGTAGGTTTGGGACTTATTTCGTTGATAACTACTCTCTGGTAGGCAGTATCGGGAGGGAGGGCAAGCTCGCTAGTGGCGGCGATGCTGGTATTGTTTTTTAAGAGGTAGGAGAGTTTGAGATCGTAACTCGCCGTGGTACCGAAATGAAGTGTTAAGTTTTGATCGCCGCTTCCGGTAAAGACGTACGATCGAGACTGAGCACTACTGCTTGCTTCATTAACTTTGATGCTACTATATGAGAGTTCGGGGTAAGTGTTAGGGACTATAACTTTTCGCACAAAGGTTTCTGCTTCGTTCCCCTTGGCAGTCTTAGGGAGGGTGAGGCTGATAGTCTCACCAATAATCTCGGCAAAACTTAAGGTATTGTAGGAAATGTCAAGAGTAGTTTTTTGATCTTTACCAATTTTGGGATTGCGCACGGGGATGTGGATGCTAGTGGTGCTGTTTTGACTATCTACCTGAGGTGAGACTGAGTCGCCCATGACAGCAACTTTTACGTCTTTGATATCGCCGCTACTAACAGATAGGTTGTAGGTGGTTGGGTAGATGTGGGAGAGATTGTTGGTCAGGCCTATGATGTGAGAGATATTGGCGTTACCGACCTCATCAAACTCGTAAGTCGTTTCCATGTTCGTCCGAAATTCACTAATTGCATGAGAGGAATGAGGAGTAGAAAGTAGAAAGTAGAAAGTAGAAAGTAGAGCAAAAAATTTTTTCATTGACACTAGAATATCATACCCCTTGACATGCGGGGAATGTTTGGGTACTCTAAAGTTGTAAGTACCTAGTACCTAGTACCTAGTACCTAGTACCTAGTTATTAAGTCAAGGAGGCCGTATGCCGATTACATTGTATAAGAGACAGAAGCAGATTATAGATTTTATTGGTCAATACATTCAGAAATTTGGAACATCCCCTACCCTACAAGAAATCGCGGATGCTCTAGGAGTATCATCCCTTGCAACAGTTCATGAACATTTGCAAAGCTTGGTTAAGAAAGGGGTAATTAGAAGATTTGAAGGCGCTGTCCGAGGACTCGAACTACTAGATAAAGAAATGGGGCATGCAATTGATGGAGTAGAGCTCCCGATCCTAGGTTTTATTGCGGCAGGATCCCCGATCCAGCCTATGACTGATCCAAATGCGACGCTACGTGTTGCATCGGCCATGCTAACCGGTAAAAAGCGCTCTTTTGTGCTACAGGTTAGAGGTGATTCGATGATAGAAGAAGGGATACTAGATGGCGATTTTGTTGTAATCGAAGAGCAAAATAGCGCACATGATGGCGATATAGTAGTCGCACTTCTGGATAATGGTTTAGCAACCCTGAAGAAATTTTTCCGTGAAGCAACGCGCGTGAGACTAGAGCCCGCTAACTCAACAATGAAGCCAATTTATGCTCAAAATGTTACAGTGCAGGGCAAAGTTGTGGGCTTGGTGCGCAGATTTGGACAATAAGAGTTATTTGATACGTAAAAACTTGAGAAGTTTGTGGACGATGTTGTCATCTTGTCTCTTTTTGTAGAAGAACAAAGCGAGAATTACTAGTAAAACGAAAATGATCAAGTACCCGATTTTTTCGAAGGAATCTAATCCCTCGTTGAGTGATTCGAGTGCACCAATACTAGTGGCACCTAAGTAGAGATAGAAATAGTTGCGAACAGCATAGCCAATAACAGTGGTCCAGAGAAAGGTAACGACATCGAGCTTGAGTAAACCTGCAATGATGCTAACAGGAGCCGTGGGAATAATAGGGATGGCGCGGAGGGCAAGCATGACTAAGTTATCTGTCCAGCCACCTGAGAGCTGGGCACCAAACTTCTCTACCTCTTTGTGACTAACACCAACAAATTTGCCAAACTTGGTAAGAACTAGATCCTCAGCTTTGTCGGAAACGACATAGACGATATAGCTTGCGGCTGTTTTGGCGAAACTGCCTATTATGGCTAGATAAACTAAATAAAGCATGGCGTTACCAGTAGAGGCAGAAAGTGATCCTGCCAATGTCATAACAAGAGGGGAAGGAATAGGGGCAATAATCTCTTCGAGCGCGGCACCAACCGTAGTAAAAATAGGCAGAGGAACAGTCTGGCTCATGGTGTGGAGATAATCGATCGCTGGACTTAAGAGTTCGGTTAGCATTGCTACAGTGTAGAATAGGACAGGTAAAAAGAAAAGAGGGAGAATATGTCTGGCATTTTATATGTGATTGGGACGCCTATCGGTAACTTAGGCGATATAACGCTTAGAGCAATAGAAACTCTACAGAAAATCGAAGTGTTGTATTGCGAAGACTCACGGGTTACGGCTCGACTCATTAACCATCTGATAGAGACCGGTAAGCTAACAAAAAAGCCTCGATATATACCTTACAACGAATTTAATGAGAGTCGGATGGGTGAGGAGGTAGCAAGGAGTGTAGAAGAGGGTATGGTTGTTGGACTAGTAACTGACGCAGGGATGCCAGGGATATCTGACCCAGGATACCGAGCAATAAGAGCATGTCATGACAAAGACTTAAGTGTTCAAGTAATCCCAGGAGTCACTGCTCTGACTATGGCACTCCCCTACTCTGGCATTGGTGGAGAGGTTACTGTCTATGCTGGATTTTTGCCAAAGACTAGCGGCAAAGCACAGCGGATACTAGAAGCAAGTAAAAAAATGATGGATGAACTAGGGACTGGAAGACTGGTGCTCTATGTTTCACCGCATCGCTTACTCAAAGATTTGGAATTAATTATGCGAGTAATGGGAAATGTACACTGTGTGCTCCTTCGAGAATTGACTAAGATGCATGAAGAAAGAATCGAAGGTACTGTCGAAGAGTTAATCTTGAAATATAAGAACGGAGTTAAGGGCGAGCTAGTATTGGTTATAAGTTTAGAGTAAGGATCTGCCAGACATGCTACTAGGGGGATTAATCCCCATCACCTTGAGGATAGTTGGGGCGACGTCACAGAGAGAGCCGCGAGAGAGCTTGGTTCGATTGTTTTGGAATGCCTTGCCATAGATAAGGAGTGGGACGGGGAAATCGGAATGTTCGGTGTCTTTTTGGCCTGTCTTTAAATTGATTAATTCTTCGACGTTGCCGTGATCGGCAGTGATAAAGACAGTCCATCCCTCATTCTTCATTACGTAGTCGTAGATTTGTCTCATCCAGCCATCCAAATATTCGCACGCTTTAATCGAGGCTGGGAGGTCCCCAGTATGGGCCACCATATCGGCATTGGCATAGTTAATCACTATTAGATCGTAGAGGTTACTACGCAGCGCCGCTAAGAGTTTTTCGGTTTGTTTTTCGCCTGACATTTCGGGCATCAGGTCGTAGGTTGGGACTTTGGGGCTAGGAGTAATATCCACATCTTCACCGGGGAATGGGAGCTCACGTTGTCCATTAAAGTAATAGGTCACAAAACGTTCTTTTTCACTCTCGGCAAGTTTTAGTTGACGTCTGCCGGAGAGGGCGAGGACGCGAGAGAGTGGCATCTCGACAAACTCGGGAGGGAAAGCTGGGTGGGCCCCATTATCTTTTTCGTATTCGGTCATGGTAGCCATATAGAGATTGTTCAAAATTTTGTTGCGGACAAATCCTGAAATAGAAATAGTATCCTCAGCTTTAAGATGTGTTTTGTTGTATTTGATGGCGTAGGGATCAAAGGCTTCTTTCTTTTGGGCATAGTCGGTAGATGATAGGGCTAGCGCGCGCGTCAACTCGCGGGGGCGGTCAATGCGGTAGTTAAAGAAAATTACCGTGTCGTTATCACTGATTCTTTTGGTACCTTCAACGATGATGGGCTTGATAAATTCATCGGTTTCTTGTTTGCTGTGTCTAGCGTGGAGTGTGTTGATCGCATCCTTTGTTACTTCTCCTACTCCAGAAACTAGCGCGTCGTAGGCGACCTGGATCCGCTCCCACCGGTGATCCCGGTCCATCGCGTAGTAGCGACCTATCAGAGTGGCAAGACTACCGACACCAATACTTTTGGTTTGGTCGATTAACTCTTGCAGATATTGAGGTGAGCTGGTGGGTGGGCTATCACGACCGTCAGTGATCGCGTGAATAAAGACATTGCTCACATTTTGAGATTTGCAGAGCCTGAGGAGTGCGTATAAGTGATCATTGACGGAGTGGACCCCCCCTTGGCCGATAAGACCGAGGAGATGGATATTGCTATTGTGCTTCTTGGCATGCTCGATCGCTTCGAGAAAGGTGCGATTAGTAAAGAAGGTGCCAGAGGCGATCGCCATATTGATGCGAGGCAAATCCTGATAAACGATCCTCCCTGCGCCAATATTGAGGTGCCCTGTCTCGGTGTTGCCATCCTCGCCTTTTGGTAAACCTACTGCCTCACCAGCGGCTAAGAGCTCAGTATGAGGATAGACCGTCTCGAGCATGTTCATGGTGGGAGTCTTGGCAAGCTTCCGGGCGTTTCCGGGATAATCTGGTCCAATCCCCCAACCATCGAGAATAATCAAAAGGGCACGATTCTTAGCCATAAGTACCTAGTATAAAGTTCATAAAGTTAATTGCCTAATTTTTTGATAAATCCAGATAACATTTTAGATATCTCAACACTTATTGCAATACATTCATTGTACTGCTGCTTTTTTATATATCCCAACTCTAGACCTAAAATAAGTAATGATCTAACCTCTGCGCACGATCCCTTTGCGGTGTATAAATATTGTATGAGTTGCTTATTGCCTTTGCGTTCATAACCTTCTGCAATATTATTCATTATTGATACCGAAGCTCGTTGAATTTGATCCTTAAATCCGTAATCTCTATTACTAGAGAGCAATGTGTAAATTTTTACTGTGAGTAGCTTAGCTTTTTGCCATGTAAGAATATTTTCGAAACCTGTAATAGTCACCATGTTTAATAACTAAGTACTAAGTACTTTTTGCTAAGTATGAGTCGATTTCAAGTAGGCGATTGTATTTGGCGACGCGCTCACCTCTATCGGGGGCACCAAATTTGGCATAGTTGGTGCCTAAGCCGACGGAGAAGTCGGCAATAAAGGTATCATTAGTTTCACCAGACCTGTGAGAGCTAATGGTCGTAATATTGTTGTCCTGAGCAACTTTGAGGAGTGCGATAGTCTCGGTAAGCGTACCGATTTGGTTGGGCTTGACGATAACCGCCGTGCAGGCTTTTTGTGTGATTGCTTGTTGGAGTCTAGCTGCATTGGTGGTAATGAGATCGTCGCCAATAACCATGGTGCTTTCGGGGATCACCCGGGTTAATTCGGTCCAACCCTTCCAATCCTCGTGGTCGAGCGGGTCTTCGAGTCCTAGTAGTCCATAGTCTTTTACTAGTGTTTGATAAAGCTGAGTCATCCCTTGTCTGTCCAACGGCTTAGGGGAATCTTTGATGTGGTAAACCCCGCTATTGTAAAAACCATTGGCGGCCACATCGAGACCGAGATACACATCTAAACCTAGTCTATAAGGAGAGTTTTTGATAACTAGAGCCATGAGTTCTAGGGCGTCGGCATTGGTAAATAAATTAGGGGCAAAGCCACCTTCGTCACCAACGCTATGGATTGCATTACGGTGAATTAATTCATCTCTTAAACTCATCCAGATTTCGGCCCCGGCACGGAGAGCTTCTTTATAGGGCATGCGACTACTGGGGATCACGTGAAACTCTTGAAAATCGAGATTACCCGCACCGTGTGCGCCGCCATTAATTAGGTTAAAGATGGGTGTGGGGACCCTTAAATTACTACCGGGGCGGTAGCGTTTTTGGAGGTACATAAAGAGGGGCAAGTTATAACAGCCTGCTGCGGCTTTGATGGCAGCAATACTGATTGCCAAGATGCTATTGGCCCCTAATTTACTTTGGTTGGGTGTACCATCTAGCTCGAGCATGACTGCATCTAGCTTTTCCTGGGCGGTGACGTCACGGCCGATTAGGGCGGGAGCCAGTGTCTTATGAATGTGGTCAATAGCTTTTAGTACTCCTTTACCATGGTAACGATCCAAGTCACCGTCCCTAAGCTCGACATCTTCGTTTTTGCTCATACTAACGCCGGACGGAACTGAGGCTACGCTGTAGCTACCTGAATCCGTTAAGAGTGAAACTTCAACTGTAGGAATAGCCCGAGAGTCTAGGATTTCGCGAGCGGCGATTCGTGTGATTTTTGGCATACTAATTCTTTTTAGAGATTAGGCGCTTTTCGGTTTCGTAGAATACATCTCGTGTTTTATCAATGACGTCAGGAGTGACGCTGACACTGGTTACACCAGTTTTGCACAAGAACTCAGCAAAGTCGGGATAAGAGCTAGGCGCCTGACCACAAACACTAACGGTGATGCCGCGTTTATGGGCAGTCTTGA
>QEVC01000023.1 GCA_003576945.1 Candidatus Microgenomates bacterium | reverse complement strand
AGGTGGTAACCTAGTCCCATTTGGTGACCCCATCCGGATTCGAACCGGAGTTAACAGGATGAGAACCTGCCGTCCTAGACCGGGCTAGACGATGGGGCCGTGTCGAGATGATATTATATCAGCTATGGATGTAAAAATAGAACCAAGCTGGAAAAAAGCACTAAGCAGTGAGTTTGATCAACCATACTTTAAAGAGTTAAGTGATTTTGTCCGAAAAGAATACACTACAAGCACAATCTATCCTCCACCAAAATTTGTTTTTCGAGCTTTTGAGTTAACCCCTTTTGACAAGGTCAAAGTAGTCATCCTTGGACAAGATCCATATCATGGCAAGGGTCAGGCAAACGGACTCTGTTTTGCTGTAAATCGCGGGGTTAGACTCCCGCCCTCCGTACAAAATATTTATAAGGAGATCAACAGCGATCTGGGTCATCCTAGTCGCTATCTCAACGGAGACCTAGAGGAGTGGGCGCGGCAAGGGGTACTCCTCCTCAACGCCACTCTGACTGTCAGCGAAAAATCCCCCGGCTCCCATCAGCGAAGAGGATGGGAACAGTTTACCGATGCAGTAATAAAGACACTCTCCGATCAAAAAGAAAACTTAATTTTTATCCTCTGGGGTGCTTACGCACAAAAGAAGGGAGCCATTATCGATTCCAGTAGGCATTTGGTTATTACGTCTCCTCATCCGTCGCCATTCTCCGCACACACTGGCTTCTTTGGATCACGTCCTTTTAGTAAATGTAACGACTACCTCGCACTAATAGGTAAAGAAGAAATAGTTTGGTAACTAAGTAGCGGGTTATTGTTTCACTACACCAATCGCAAACTTAACCATCACTTCGCGTGCTAGCTTGGAGTGTGCCCCACTACCATTGGGTCTATTGTTGTAGATTTCTGTTGCATCTTTCCCACAACCCATTAGGATCGCATCTTTGCCTTTGTGCATCCCACTCGCGATATATCCAGTAACATCGTAAACCTTCCCCTCAACAGCCATCCAGCAATCCTCGCGACTACTATGCTTCGCAATTTCATCCATTGAATAAGGAGTCGTTGGAGCCTTTTTGCTTATAAGCATATAAACGCCTACTGCGAGCGTGACTAATAGCACACCAACACTTATTTTCTTCATATACCTATACTGTATCAATCTAAGTTTAGCGCTGTCTAGTACGTACTATGGGTGTATTGACTACTATTTGGGATTTGCTATCATGCCCCAATGACAGATCTAATCAAAATCCAATTTACCGCCGCCGGGCTTGCCGAAGTTAAGTTGGAGCTCGAAGAGCTAAAAACGAAGAAACTGCCTGCGGCGATCGAGCGCGTCGCCCGTGCCCGAGACTTTGGCGATCTCTCCGAGAACGCTGAATATCATGCCGCTCGCGAAGAACTCTCCTTCTTAGAAGGTAGGGTCGAAGAGCTCGAAGACATCGTGGCTCGGGCTTATGTTGCCGACAAAAGTAATGGTGAATCCATCGATATTGGTTGCAAAGTGACTGTTGAACTGTCCGGCAAAGAACACACCTACGAAATCGTGGGGGAGTGGGAAGCCGATCCGATGAAGAAAAAGATCTCTCACACCAGTCCACTCGGCACCGCCCTAGTGGGTAAGAAAAAGGGTGAAACCGTCGAATTCCAGGCACCTGCTGGTAAAGTTATTTACAAAATCAAAAAAATTCACTAATTAACTGGTGGAAGGATACGTATAATGTACCCGGCCACCAGCCGGGTTTTTGTTGGTATACTACACAAATAAGGAAAAAAACTTATGGCCAGCCGACTACAAGAGATTAGAAACGAACGCTTAGGGAAGCTCAAAAAATTACGTGAGTTGGGTCTTAGTCCATACCCTGCACAATCCAAGAAGGATGTGGGTAATGGTGATGTTGTAGGTAACTTTGAAAACTACGAAAACAAAATAGTCACTTTAACTGGCCGCATTATGAGTAAGCGTGAGCACGGCAAACTGGCCTTTGCGGACCTCGCTGATCAGACCGGTAAAATCCAACTCTTACTTAGAAGTAGTAGTGTTGCCTCTACTAATCCCGCAGTAGGTAATCTCGGTTTTGAACATTTGGGTTTACTAGATGTTGGTGATTTCGCCCAAGCTAGCGGTGTTGTAATTAAATCAAAAACTGGTGCAATCTCGCTCGACGTTTCTGAGTTAAAGCTCTTAACTAAATCACTGCGCCCACTACCCGATATGCAAGGTGGCTTGCAGGATCCTGAGCTGACCTTCCGTCGCCGCTACCTAGACTTAATTCTCAACGAAGGGCGCAGAGCCATGTTTGAGCGCAAAGCCAAGTTCTGGGCAACTGCACGTGAGTTTCTCAACACTCAAGGATTTATCGAAGTCGAAACTCCAGTGCTCGAGCACGTAACAGGTGGTGCCGATGCCGCACCCTTTGTCACCCACCACAACGCGCTCGACGAAGATTTCTACTTACGCATCAGCACCGAGCTCTACCAGAAGCGCTTGATTGGGGGTGGCTTTGAGAAGATCTATACTCTTGCTCCTAACTTCCGCAACGAGGGGATAGATGATGAGCATTTACAGGAATATTACCAGCTAGAGTGGTACTGGGCCTATGCCGACTTTCGTAATAACATGGATTTAACAAGAGATCTCTATCGCGAGATCGCAAAGGTCGTTTACGGTAAAACCGAATTCACTCGTGGTGAGCACACTTTTGATCTAGCTAACGATTGGGTTGAGATAGACTACGCAGGTATTATCCAAGAAAAGCTAAATATCGATATCTTTAAAGCTAGTGATAACGAGCTAGCGCAGACCTTGCTTAAGCAAGGGGTAAAACTTGATGGTGGCGTTAATCGCGCACGCCTCGTCGACAATCTTTGGAAGATAATCCGCAAAAAAATCGCCGGTCCCGCATTTCTTATTAACACTCCCAAGTTCATCTCGCCACTAGCCAAATCCTACGCCGACAACCCCGACAAAACCGAGCGTTTCCAAATCATTCTCGCCGGTAGCGAGCTTGGTAATGGTTATAGCGAGCTCAACGATCCACTTGACCAACTCGACCGTTTTCTCGAGCAACAAAATGCCAGAGACGCAGGTGATGCAGAAGCCCAAATGCTCGACATCGATTTTGTCGAAATGCTGGAATATGGCATGCCACCCACTAGTGGTTTTGGCATGAGTGAGCGTGTATTCTGGTTCCTGGAGAATGTGACCGCTCGTGAAGGAACACTTTTCCCACAAATGAAGCGCCACATCGATCCTCTAAGTAAGGAGATCTATGGCCTCAAGTAATGGACTATTTAGCGAATGGTTTCTACCCGAAATAGATGGTCATACGGTCGCAGTTTATGAATATGGTAACCCGACTGGAACCCCGATCATTGTTTTGCATGGTGGACCAGGAGATAAATCTAAACTAAAGCATGTTACTTGTTTCGATTTTGACAAACATCACATTATTACATTTGATCAGCGAGGTTGTGGTAGTAGCACTCCACTCGGATTAATCAAAAACAATACAACAGCTGATACTCTAAAAGACATGGAGCGTATTAGGGTTAAACTAGGAATCGATAAATGGTATGTTTCTGGAGGCAGTTGGGGCTCTACTCTTTCCTTATTATACGCAATAAATAATCCTAGTCGTGTTTTAGGCTTACTCTTAACTAGTATCTTTTTAGCAAATAATAAATATGAAGAGTGGGCATTTGCAAAAGAGGGGGGAGTTGAAGAATTGTATCCTGATGTATGGCAAAAGCGCGGAACATTATTAGATCAATATAATACTAATCCGCAGAACTTTGCTCGAGATATCCTACCTCGTTTAGTAAGCTCAATGGATCCTCAAACTATGGAGTTGGTCGCTGGTATCCAAAATTGGGAGAATAATCTTATGTCAACCCAATTTGACGTGCAGTATGTCAGTCCTATTGATATTACAGATTCAGACGTCGCATCAGTCAAAATAATGTTGCACTACGAGTCAAATAATTATTTTTTAGCTGATGATGAGATCTTATCTAATATCGATAAAATCAATAATATTCCTACCATAATTGTTCATGGTAGGTATGATGTCCTTTGTCCCTTAAAACAGGCATGGGAAATCCATAATTCATTATCAAATTCAGAGCTAATTATACTTCCTGGTAGTGGCCATCGTTTAACTTCAGAGGGAGTGATTGCACGTGGACTCGCTTATCAAAAATTCCTACTCAAGCATCAGAGTTAGAAAGGTTCTATGAATAGAGGTCAAGCACTCGCTCTCGTGCGCAAATATGTCAAAAACGAAAACCTGGTTAAGCATATGCTGGCGGTCGAGGCTGCGATGGCCGCCTATGCCAAAAAATTTGGGGAGGATGAAGAAAAGTATAGGGTTGTCGGTCTCCTCCACGACTTTGATTGGGAGATCCACCCGAGTATTGATGAGCATCCCCAAAAAGGTAGCGAGATCTTGCGTGGTGAGGGGGTAAGCGAAGAGGTGATTCGCGCCATCCTCGCTCACGCTCCCCACACCGGAACTAGTCGGGACAGCAACCTCGAAAAAGCGATCTATGCGTGTGATGAGTTAACAGGTCTGATCACCACCACTGCTTTAGTAAGACCCAGCAAAAAGATCGCTGATGTCGAGGTTAGTAGTATTAAGAAGAAATGGAAAGACAAAGCTTTTGCGGCCGGCGTTAATCGCGCCGAAGTCGAAGAAGGGGCCAGGGAACTCGGGGTCGATCTCTGGACTGAGCATGTCCCAATGGTTTTAAAGGCTATGCAAGAAATCGCCCCGGACTTAGGATTATGAGTAAAGTCACATCTGATAAAGCTCAGATAGATCCCGAGATGAGTCGAAGGGCCAAACAAATAGTTGCTTGTCTCGGTCTCCCCATCTCGGCTGATCGCAAAAAAGTCCTCCTGACCAGACGCCATGCTCCGCACTATCCTGCTTGGCACAACAAGTGGCAGATTGCAGGTGGCGGCTTAGAACTCAAAGAAACGCCCGAGGCTGGCGTGTTGCGCGAGCTCTGGGAAGAGCTACGGGTCAAGGCCACCATTCTCTATCCACATCCGATTGTCCGCAGTAACTACTGGACAAAGGCAGAAGGGGATGAGGATATGGATTTTCAGGTTGTGCTACTCACCTACCTTGTCGACATCGGCAACCAGACTCCCGACTTAACCCATGATCTCGATCAGGAAACTAACAGCTGGGGCTGGTTTAACCTGGGCGATGTCCAAAAACTTGATTTCCTGCCCCAAACCAAGGATTTGGTACTCTACGCCTTCTCCCTTCTTGCCAAGCTCTGATATACTAACCATAAGTTAAATAAATGCGCTAAGCAGTAGCTTTCCACTATTGCGATGCAGACCGAGCAAAATCCGGTACGGGTAAGCCCGTTATAGCCGTAAATGAGTTAAAAGTCAGGTGGCACCGTCCGAAAGGACCCTTACTATTATATATAGTAGTGGTCGTGGGCGGTTTTTTTATCCCGATCACTTATAATTAGGAGTAAGAATTATGTTAGACATGCAATACGTTCGGGATAATGCAGAGCTGGTAAAAAAAGCTACAAAAGACAAAGGATTTGACTCCAGTGTCATCGACGAACTACTCTCGATTGATGAAAAGCACAGGGCGCTGATTGCGGAGGTAGAAAAAATTAGGCATGACCGGAACAATCTAAACGATCAACTAAAAAAGAATCGTACCGAGGAATTAATTAGTCAGTCACGCTCCCTCAAAGCTGAGCTAGATAAAAAAGAACCAGAGCTGGATGCTCTCGCCCAGCAAGTTAAAGAACTAGCACTAAAAATCCCCAACCCCTCAGCCGCAGATGTCTTAGTAGGCAAAGAAGAAGATAATCAAGTAGTGAGGCAAGTTGGCAAGATCAAAGATTTTTCTTTCCCCGTTCGTGATCACTTAGAGTTAGGTATGCTAACCAAGACTCTAGATCTAACTGCCGGCACCAAAGTCGCTCAGTCTGGTTTTTATTATGTCAAAGGTATGGGGGCGATGCTCGAATTTGCGCTTGTTCAATACGCGTTAAATAAATTAGCCAAACATGGCTTTACGCCAGTTATCACCCCCAACGTAGCTAATGAACATAGTGTTGTTGGTTGTGGTTTTCAGGCTCGTAGCGACAAAGAAAGACAGATCTACCATATCGACGGTGAAGATCTTGATCTCATTGGGACTGCAGAGATTACGCTTGTTGGTCAGCATCAGGATACTACCTTTAATGCGAGCGATCTTCCCCTAAAATATGCTGGCTATTCTTACTGCTATCGCTACGAAAAGGGTAGCTATGGCCGTGACGTTCGGGGTATTATCCGCGTGCATGAGTTTCGCAAAATTGAGATGGTCGTCTTTTGTTTGCCCGAAGAAAGTGATGCAATTCACGAAAAACTAAGAGAGATCGAAGAGGAAATCTGGACAGAGTTAGGAGTGCCATACCAACTAATCAAAATGGCCACCGGCGACCTAGGTAACGCTGCCAGCCGCAAGTACGACATAGAGGCTTGGATGCCCTCTCAAAATAAATATCGTGAGGTAACCAGTACCAGTAACACTACCGACTTTCAGGCTAGACGCTTAGGCATTAAGGTTAGAAGGAATGGTGGAACAGAATATCTGCATACTCTTAATGGAACCGCCTTTGCTCTGGGTCGTGCGATGATTGCAATCTACGAAAACTATCAAAATGAAGATGGGAGTATTACTATTCCCACCGTTCTACAGCCATTTATAGGAACCACTGTTATCCCAGTGCAAAAATAATATGAGCAAAATATCCTTTGTTTATTTTGATGTTGGTGGAGTTGCGATTAAAGATTTCTCTGATACCAATAAGTGGCATCTCCTGATGGATACGATGGGTGTACCCATAGATAAACGAGACGAATTTAATCGCATCTACAAAGAATATGATGATCGTATTTGTCTCGGGTTAGACATCGACGATACGATGGCAGTCTTTGTCGAAAAATTAAATTTAAAGCTCAGTAAAGATTTTTCAATGCTTTCATATTTTGTAGATCATTTTGAGCAAAATCATGGGTTATGGCCGATAGTTGACCTAATTAAAGACAAAGTTAAGGTAGGCTTGCTTACAGATATGTACCCACGAATGCTGGACCTGATCACAACTAGGAAGTTACTACCACCAGTTGTTTGGGATAGCATAATTGATAGTAGTGTCGAAAAAGTTCGCAAACCCATGCCAGAGATTTACGATCTAGCAGCCAGTCGTGCCCAGACCGACCCTCAAGAGATTCTTTTTATCGACAACCGCACGTGTAACATTGAAGGTGCTCAAAAATCGGGTTGGCAAACATTCCTCTATGACTCTAGTAACTACGACCAAGCCAATAAGGATCTATCCGCCTTTCTTCAGCTCTAAGCGTTCTTACCATGCTATACTCTGGCTATGCTTAGTAAAGTAATTAAAGATAAGGTAGAAGTATTTATATGGACCTAACAAAAATACGAGATAAAATCCAACGGCCACAAAAAAGCCCGTCTTTTACAACGGGCGGTTGATGACAATCTTGCGACTGCAAACGACAGTCTAACATATATATAGAAAGATGTAAACATGCTCAAATTCTTAAACAAACTATTTGATGGTAACACTCGCACACTCGAGAAACTTAAGCCTATTGTTGCCCAGGTCAACGCCCTCGAAGAAGGGATAAAAAAACTTAAAGATAAAGAACTTCCTGGCAAAACGGCGGAGTTCAAAAAACGCTTAGCAGGCGGTGAGTCCCTCGATGACATCATGCCCGAAGCTCTGGCCACTATTCGCGAAGCCATCCGTCGTATAACAGGTGAGCGCGCCTACGACGTCCAGCTCCTCTCTGCCTTAACTCTCTATCACGGCCAGATTAGTGAACAAAAAACGGGTGAAGGTAAAACCC
>QEVC01000006.1 GCA_003576945.1 Candidatus Microgenomates bacterium | reverse complement strand
CTACAACTACGACCGCATCCATACAAGCCTTAACATGTCGCCTGTTACCTATGCCCAACAACTACTTCGGAGCGTGTAGCAAAAATGGGGGACTTGACAGGCAACACCTCCCACACATCGTACAATCAACTGTCTGAACTACTAACTCCAAATATTCGTGCGTATTCATTTGGGAAAGTTACCACAAATCCATAGAAAAAGCAATATTATAGGGCTCCCCCGGTAGGGCTCGAACCTACGACATCCTCGTTACAGATACCCTCTTGTTACCAAAAGGCCTGGACTATCTCATGACCCATTGTGATGGCTCTCGGGTATATAGTCTCTACACGTTTATCCTTCGACTACGCTCAGGACAAGTCCAATTGCATAGCAAAAGAAATTTAGCTCGGGATTATCCCGCCTTGGCGGGACTTCCCCGAATTAGCCCGATTTTTCAATTCACATTACTGTGAAAAGCTGCGTTACCACACAGCGAGGCGCTCTGCCGACTGAGCTACAGGGGATCGGTCATTAACTTGTTAACACACGAATTATATCACCCCTACTCATGTCAGTCAGCCTCAAATAATGCTAAACTTAATCTATCAAGGAGCTATTTATAATGTATGACAACTGGGATCGTATGATGGATTTTGGTTCACACCTACTCGCTGGCTGGGGGTTTGGCTCACTCCCCCTCTGGTCACTATTTTGGAAAGGTCTCGCCCTCTGGAAAAGCGCCAGAAACGACGAACGCTACTGGTTTGTGACACTTTTAGTCATTAATACTGCTGGCATCCTCGAAATGCTCTACCTCTTCCTCTTCGCCAAAACTAAGTATATTTTGGTTAGCGAGCCCACCAAAACCAAAAAACCTGCCAAAAAGAAATAGTTTGGTGGCATAATCACTCATGTTATGAGTGATCTAGTTTCAAAGTTTAAGTCTCGCCAGGATCTCCACCAATCAATCTATCATGCCAGTGTAATGCGCAAAATCGGCTGGAGTGTCGATGGTAAACCAGGTACTCAGATCTACTACCACACGCTAGGTCCACTTACTGTGGCTAAATATCAACGAGCTAACAAAGTCGATACTGAGAGGATCAACGAGTTTCGCAAACATCACAAAACCCTGACTACCTACATCGAGCCTGGCTTAAATTCTACTTATGATAAAGGTTTTACTGTCGAGCCCTTTGCCCACTCTACTACCTCCCTTATCAACCTTGCGCAAAGTGAAAAGAGCTTGTTCAGTAGTTTTTCTCAAAAAACTCGCTACAACATCACCCACTCCCTCAAAACAAATACTCTAAATATCAAATCCGTTCCTCTGCCAAAAATTAACAAACAACAAAAGACTGGTTTCTTTGCCTTGCACGCTGAGTGGAGCAAGCGCAAAAATGTCATCGGTTATAATCGTGAGCTCTTGGACGCCGTTCTCTCTAGTTTTGGGGGTGATAGCACGCTCCATCTAGCCTATGATCAAAAAAATAATCCGCAAGGGGCACTCCTCATTCTCACCAACGACTCGGTCTCGACCTATTACGCCGCTTTTAGCACTACTGTTGGGTACTCCCTCTACGCCCCCACCCTCCTCACTTATCAAGCAATGCTAACTGCCAAAGATAATGGGTCAGACATTTTTGATTTTGGCGGTACCTATGATCCCCGCTATCCCAGGATGTATAAAAAATGGCAAGGATTTACCAAATTTAAAGCCGGTTTTAACCCCACAACCATCCAGTATCCCCCCACCAAACTACTTTTATTCTGGTAACTTTTCAAACACTCAGAATACTCGGAGATTCGGCCGGTCAGAGATTCGGAAAATCTGAATCTGAAATTCTGACAACCCGGTATTCTGGATTTCTGAGTTATCCGATTGTCCGAAACTAGTCAAGATAATCCTGCAACATTCGTCTCTTACTCGGGTGTTTTAGTTTACGTAGCGCTTTTGCTTCAATTTGTCTTATCCGCTCTCTAGTTACTCCAAATTCGCGCCCTACTTCCTCTAAGGTCATAGGTTTAGCTCCCCTTAAGCCAAATCGCATCTCAAGCACCTTACTCTCACGGTCTGATAGTCCAGACAACACTTCTTCGATGTTCTCACGTAGTAGTCTCTGGGTAGTTAGCTCGTATGGACTAGCTTGCTTAGTGTCTTCGATAAAATCGCCTAGATAACTATCTTCATCATCACCAATTGGAGTCTCAAGCGACGTAGTTTTTTGACTAATCTTTAATATCTCTCTAACCTTGTCTGGAGTAATCTCCATCACTTCCGCTATCTCCTCGGGCAGTGGCTCACGCCCTAAGGTCTGCATTAGTTTACGCGACACTCTGATTAGTTTGTTGATCGTCTCCACCATGTGTACCGGGATACGGATTGTTCTTGCCTGGTCCGCAATCGCCCGCGTAATAGCCTGCCTGATCCACCAGGTCGCATAAGTACTAAACTTAAAGCCTTTTTTCCATTGATACTTCTCAACCGCTCTAATTAACCCTTTGTTCCCCTCTTGGATTAAGTCAAGGAAACTCATCCCACGCCCTATATATTTCTTGGCAATCGAAACAACCAAACGTAGGTTCGCAGAGGTGAGTCTATCCTTAGCTCGCATATCCCCCGCCTCTGTTTTTTGAGCCAGGTCTATTTCTTGGTCACGAGTCAGTAGTGGGATACGTCCAATCTCTCTTAGGTACATGCGCACTGGGTCTGAGATCGCCCGCGAATCGAGGGCTGAGAGCGTCTCTAGCTCTTTCTCCAGATCGCTCATCTCGCGCGATTCACCTGTCTCCACGTCCTCTGCCACACTCTCATAAACATCGATTTCTTTAAGAATTAGCTCATCATATAAATCGTCTAGTTCTGCAATAAAATCTTCCGCATCCGGAAAAAGATTTAATATATCAGATTGTGATACATAGCCCGAGGACATTCCCTTCATGACTAACTCACGGATCTTTTTACGTCTCCCCTCTTCTAGTCCCGCTCCAGATACCTGAATATGTTTAGAAACCGTAGCTTCACTCGCCTTCTTCCCAAGTCCCTTAACTTCTTTTTTGACAACTTTCTTCACTATTTTTTTCTCGGTTTTTACTGCCTTTTTAGAAACTGTTTTAACCACATTTTTTACAGGCTTGGCTAATTTCTTTGTTTTTGTTTGAGATTTTTGTACTTTCATATGCCGTATTGTACCCCATATTAGGGTAAATTTGTGCGAATTCACCCTTATTTAGTAAGGTCTGACAGTCGTCGCGAGAAACGGCCAAAATCATTCTGTAAGATCAGCAGTTGCTCATTTTGACTAGGACTAAGGCCTGCAATCGCTTTAGTAATCTCCTTCAGTTTCTCTCGCACATAAACTTCTTCTAACTCATGTACCGTGGTCTCCCACTCTTTCTCCACGTCACTAACCCTTGTTAAGTCCGTGAGGTATGCCTGGTCCAATGTTGGCATGAGTTCTGGCGGCAAATTGGCAGCAAACTCCTTAATCTCAAACTTATCTTTCTCCCATGAAAGTAGCGCTCTAATAAGCTTCTCTACCGCACCCACTCCCACCCACTCTAACTCTAATTCTTTAATTTTGTTGTTTAACTTCTCAAAGTTTTGGAGCCCCAAGGATAATGCATAAAGCGCAAGCTCAGTTACCCGACTTACCGCCCCTTGTTCTATATTGTTCACCACGCTTCTTAGGTGTGTTAATTCTTGCTTCTTGTTAAACCGAGCTATTTCTTCATAAACCACACTCTCTCCTACGCCTAGTTTTGTCGCCAGCTTGCGCACGTAGTGCGCCTGCACCACCTTATTGGCTACTTGTGCGAGTGAGGGGATTACCTCTCTAGTTATCTCATTAGCCCCCTCTCCACTCGCAGGATCATGTTTTGCGCTCGCACTATCTATTAGAAAGTCCCAATACAAAACCGCCCCCTTAACCATCTCTCTCCAGGCTGTCGGGTTCTCACTCGCTACATCCCCTGGATCTTTGCCCCCCTTAACCTGAACCACTCTTATACTCAAGTCCAGAGACTCAGCAATGGCAACAGCCCGCTTAATCGCCTCTTGTCCCGCAGAATCCGCGTCCAGTGACATATAAACGTTACGGCTGTAGCGACTAATAATCTGCGCTTGTTCTGTTGTAAATGCACTGCCTTTAATTGCAACCACATACGACACGCCCGCTTGCACACTCGGGATCATGTCTAGCTCTCCCTCAACTAACACAATTTTATCCTCTTTCCTGATCACCTCCCTGTTCTCATAAAGACCATACAACATCTGGCTCTTGTGGTAGGTTACGGTCTCTGGGGAGTTAATATATTTTGCTTCACTAGCATCTTTAGAGAGCGTTCTGCCCGAAAAACCCACCACCACACCCTTGTGGTCTCGGAGAGGAAACATGACTCTTCCCCGAAAACGGTCGTAATACTTCTCTTCGCCCGCGATAATAATCAGTCCTGCTGCCTCTACCTCTTCGATTTTGTATCCCTTTTTCTTGATTAAAAAATCCGAGACACTCCGCCATTGTGAGGGACTATATCCTAGGTTAAATTTTTTGATCGATTCATTCCTAATGCCGCGACTAACCAAATATTCTCGCGCAACAACTCCACTGTCGTGTTGGTTTAACAAATATGCATAGTACTCAGTAGCAAGCGATAATATTTCTAAGATTCTCTTCCTTCTACTATCCGCCTCCGTTGGTCTATAAGATTGTAGTGTCACCCCGACACGAGCTGCCATCGACTCTAATGCTTCTAGAAAACTATATCCTTCATACTTTTGCAAAAACGTAAGTACATCCCCACCCTCCTGGCAACCAAAGCATTTATATGATTGTCGCTCTGGCGAAACAATAAAACTTGGAGATTTTTCAGAATGGAACGGACATAGTCCCTTAAAGTGGCGCCCAGCCTTCTTTAGGTTGACCCTCGAACCAATAATCTCAACGATATCTACCTTACTCTTTATCTCTTCTACCTGATCCATTACCATAATACCCACATTTTACCTTACCTAGTCTCTCTTCCCTATCGACTTAGCCACAAAAGGCTTGAAATTGTCTAGTTCGGCCACGCTTTTGTTAAAGGTAAACATTAACTTGTTCATCCAGTTGTGCAAATCTTCGGCAAAGTGAATATTTTCTATCTTAAAGTTTTTGATATTGCCGGCGGAGCTACGCGCCACAAAGGTCCCGAGTCCAAACATGGCCTGGAGATATCCCTTACTATACGCTCCAGAGTCGACTACTTTATCTAGACCAAGAGACATTTGGTAGCGCGTCCAGGGTGTCGTATGAATAAACTTGGTCAGTCTGCGCGACGTAATAATAAACAGAGTTTTATTAAATACTTGTGCTATCCACCACAGTCCCCCCATCATCACAATCGCCCCGATCAAAAGTACCAACGCAATCAGTCCTCCCACCTCAAACTCGAGCATTCTCCCCATATTTCCAATCATGAGCGATCCTACAAGTACCGTTGTTGCCACGATTAACATAAATACTGTCAGTCGAACCATTAGCATCATAGGAGCCTCGCGAGTCACGTAGAGTATGCGCTCATCCTCAGCCTTACCTGGAAACACTATTTCGTCGTAGCTCTTGCCAAAATCAGCTGCTTCAAAAATTGATTGCATAAAATTATCTCCTCCGGCGGAGAGTACAGGGGTCGAACCTGTTAGTCCCGAAGGACACGAGTTTTCGAAACTCGCGCATTACCGTCCTGCCCACTCTCCATACGTATTAATATTTTACCAGAGAGCTTAGGGTATAATAATACTGAAGATTATTGGAGAAGTGGCTCAGCGGCTACAGCACACGCTTGGAAAGCGTGCGTGCGAAAGCACTCGCGGGTTCGAGTCCCGCCTTCTCCGCTTTGTATGAATAAATCAACCAAACTTTTCTTAATCTTCTTGATTTTTTCCCTAATCACAGTCACGGTGACGATGGCGACTTGGAAAAATCCCATTATCCTAATCTCTCTTCTTACCCTACTCGCCACCATAAAACAGTCATATTCTCCAATCAAACGTCCCACACTAACCTTCATCATCTTTGGCCTTGCTGGAACCACTATGGAGGCTCTTATCATGCTTGCTGGTCCGTGGTCTTACGCTCTCCCCCATCTCCTCAATTTTCCGATCTGGCTCCCCTTTCTTTGGGGTATGGCCGGCACACTTAGTGTCACTCTCTATCAGGCTATCTCAACAAAATAATAACGTGTTAGAATAAACCGTCCCATTCACAGCATTGTTTGGGATTTGTTATTTAGGATTTAGGATTTATCTCTATGTACGTCACCATCATCAATGATTGTCATGACCCCTTAACCATGAACCGTCAGGTTGTCCGCGCTAGCACCCTCTTCCCCAACACCAACATTAGTACTGTTGCTGTTAATAACTACGGCGACCTAGAGGCAGCCATCAATATTATTGACACCATTGATGCTGCTATGGATGAGCCAGGGATTATTCTCTGTAACGTCGCACCCCGTCACGGCAAAGCGAAAAAATGGCCCAATGGCACTCCCTTTGGTCACGTGGTTTACAAAAACACCGACATCTTCACCACAATAGACGGCCTAACTCTCTCTCTGATCCACAAATACGGTCTAGCTGATCATGTTGATGTTTATGACATCCCAACCGTTCTCGAACATGTAATTAAAGCTGGCAAACTCCCAGAGCACTTGCGAGCTCCAATTACCAACACCCAATTCCGCTCGTTCGAATTCCTCCCCCGCGTTGCCAAATGGCACATGCAGGGTATTGAACTACCGATCGAGAGACACGAACTCAAAGACTTCAAATCAGCTCCCCTCTCCATCGCCTACATCGATAATTTTGGCAACTGCAAAACCACAGCATGGGTTGAAGACATAAGTCACGAAGCAGGTAAAAAAATCAAAACGACTTGGGGAGAGATAATGTGCTACGACCGACTCAAAGATGTTCCAAATGGTGAGCCTGGTTTAATTGTGGGTAGCTCCGGTTATCGCGACCACCGTTTTATCGAGCTCGTCGTCCAAGGAGTCTCAGCCGCCAATCACTTTGGCATCAAACAAAGCGATCCACTCCTAGGTTGACCTAGCGAGCAAAAAATTATAAGTCGAACATTTGCGAGTGAAATTATGTGTTAAGCTATTTATATGTCCGACAATAAAATCCTCGCAGAATGGAGTTCCCCTGCTCGCCCCTACAAAGAACGCACTCGCGAGTTCTACACTACCATCCTCAGCATTGCCTTCCTCCTTGGAGTCATTCTCTTACTCCTCAAAGAGTTTTTATTAATTGGCGTCATTATGGCCTTCGCTTTTCTCTCCTATGTCCTAGCTACTCACAAGCCTGAAAATGTAACTCATCAAATCACCGAAAATGGCATAGTTACTGATAGTAAACTCTACAAATGGGAAGAGCTAACTCAATATTGGCTCACCAAACAATGGGATCAAGAAGTCATTATGATCAAAACCATCAAGACCATTCCTGGTCTCTTGGTAATGGTAATTAGTAACACTCATAAAGCAACCATTCTAAAATCGCTCGAAGGCAAACTTCTCGAAGAAAAGCCCGCCGACTCTTTTGTCGACCGCGCTAGCCGCTGGCTCGGCGACAAAATCCCCCTCGAAAGCAAGTAGTTCGAATCTTGAGGTATAATACAAAAAGCGCTTCCGTCGTTCAACGGATAGGACAGTAGTTTGCGGAACTACCAATACAGGTTCGATTCCTGTCGGGAGCACATTTTTTAAGAGTTTGCCCTGAGCACGCCTACTGGTCTCTGTAGTTTAACGGATAGAACACTGGCCTCCGAAGCCGGCAATACCAGTTCGATTCTGGTCAGAGGCACCAGTAAAGAACAATTCAGGCAGTTGTTGCCGAAAATCCCAAAATTGTATGAACCCTGCAAATGGTGCCCGCCGTCGCACCGATAAAATCAGTGGCACACGCCTGTTCTGGACGGCTCTGTCGAGCCGTATCTCTTCCGCTCGCCACAATATGGAGTTTTTATTTGTATCTGCGGGCGGGAGAGATCCAGAATTGGCGAGTATTTGTCACTTCGTGACCCCAACGGCGGGATATTTACATGGGTTTATCACCAATGCAAATATCTGTTAATTGCTTTTATTACATCCTTTGCCTCGTATCCACGCCATAGGTTTACCCCCCCCATAATAGCCTTTTGTGCTACTTGCAATGCTCCAATCATTGCAAGTCTTTCTACCGATGCACCTTTGTGATGTCTCACTTCGTTAGTCGAGGAGTTTACGCGCCTAACTAGATCATGCAACATCGTAGCTCTAATAATCTTTTCATCTACATACGTAATGCCATGCGCAATTTCGTGAACAGGAGCCATTGTCATGATTGCGACCATAGCTAGTGGTGTTTCGTCTAGCAAATCGCGATTATCAAATCTATCCCCAGGTAAATGAACACTTGTTTTACCACGATCGTACGTATGGACATAGGTAGAGTCGTCATATTTATTGCCGAGCAATTTCCCCATCGGATCCTCAGCCGTTACACCAGCAAAAACTGGCACATCAAATTGACGCAGTGCACTCATGATTTCCATCGCCTTACCTGACTGGTGGTCTACGTACCACAGTTCTTTGATTTTTCTTGAGTCGGATTCGCAAATTTGTAAATATGACACATTGTTCCCTAGTCCATGTGTTGTCACTAGGCCATTATTAACATACCTAGATCGTCGCTCTTGAGTTTTTGCGTTTGAAGCGCACCAATCAACTATATCTTGACGCAAACCACTATCTGAAATATGAATAACATTCATAGCATCAACAAACTGGTTATATCGTTCTAAATTAGCATCTTTGTGAGGTGCAAATTTTTTTGATTCCCACTGTGCTATTTTTTCTGTTATCTGTTTTAACATGAGCTTTCCATTGCTACTACTAGTCTTCGTAATTTCCTGGCTGGTCATTGTATGACAAGGAAAGTATTTCACCATTTGAACCAATATAGGGTAAACGTCCTCTCGGAATAAACTTTTCAGTTAAAGATCCAATGGCTTCAATAAACCTACCATTAATCGTCTGCCAATCGGTATGTGCGTCTATTTCATGCAGTAATTCGGTAACTTCTAGTGTATTTTCCCCATATATGACTAGCTCTGCATCACTTGGACTAATATTATTGTAAATGCCAATAGCTTCCAAGTCTGTTTTGTTCAATTTTGTTTTAGGTTCGTATTTTTGAGATAAAGACGGATTTGTCCCTAACATAACTTTGAATTCGGTACGTTTATTATTCGCTAAGCGTATTATTGCGATCTCGCTGAGTATTTTAATAGCACGTGGTATATCGAGAGGATGAATTTGAATATAACCTCTAAATGCGTCAATCTTTCTTCTAAATTCATCTGTTCTCTTTCGTAATCGTCCAAATGTAACTTGATAATAAAATCCACTTCTAGTATTCACATATCCCTCAAATGCATTGGGACGATGCGTTTGCACCAAATCAAACAATTTAGAATAAGCGTCAGCGAGGTCGTATGATTTAATTGCTTCTTTGGATGAAAATAATTGTTTTGGGTTTACTTCAGATTCTATGTATGGGCGAGTGTTAAATACGAGTGGGGGCAGATATATTCTCCTATTTTTTAATAAGTTTTGATCAGCAAATAATCCAGGTTTATCTTGAGATAAATCCCTAAAACGGAGAATCATTCTTTCTAGTTTTTCTTTAATTGGCAAATGCTGTGGTGGTTTTCCACAAATTTCTGCTAGCATAAAGTTTCGTTCCAGTGTATCGAAGCTCTGAGCAGAATCAACCTCAACCACTCCAATGTTTGGATCAATTGGTAGTTTTAGTTCTGACACTAAATCCGGAATACTTTTCTCTGCTGGAGGAAAATAATTGCTATTGAGTAGTCGAATCTTTTTAATTGCTCCAATTAACGCAATAGTGATTTTTGAAGAATCAGCGCTTTCTCCGTCTATCGCCAAGTTAGATGGAGATGATGATCGTTCAGATCCTATCAGTTGATTAAGGTTTACACTCATTCTAATATGCTCGAGCACATTAGTTGGTAGTAACCGAACTAATTTCTGAATAACGTCTACAACAAAAGGATTGTTCACATCACAGTACAATTTAAGTGCGCCTTCCTGTAATTTTGAGATATTAAAATTATTCCCCTCAAAAACAATCTTTTTCCATCTATCTTTCTTTATTTTTCCATATTCAAAATGTTGTCCCTGAAGCGCCAATGCTCTCTCTACTGTGTTTGCACCAGCAAACGAATCTCTCCATGAAGTCTGTGATGGATTAATTCTCATCTCTAATAATTGCTTTGCTCCCTCTGCTATATTTTTATAACCAGATTCGATAATCTGATTTCTAAATTCCCCCCACCCAAAATTTTCACTAAATTCAGGAATAATTTTCTTTACTAGTTCGTTGATCTCTGGAGATGGCATTTTCTTTTCCTCTTTGAATACATAGTTCCAATGTTATCACGAGAACTTTGATTTATCTTTAGATTGATTTATCTTTAGAAAAACTCTCTTTGTTTTTGCAGAGTATTCATATCATTTTGGGATTTTCGGTAACAACTGCCTGATTTGTTTTAAAATGAGTTCTGATTTGGTTATACAGAGGCACACTTCTTAATCCAATACTACTTTAGCTTCCCCTAGCACTTCCCTCTCACTCTCAAATGCCAACCTCGCTATTGCCTCCTCATAACTAACCCACTCTCGTTCAGTCATTTCCCACCCTACTTTACCAAGGTCTGATTCAAACTCCATCAGATAAAATATTACTTTCTTATGAATTTTTGTTTTTAGACCCCCTTCTTCTTGATATTTTGTCACCCTTCTCTCCGAATCTAGTCCTGTTGCGGCCTTCCCCATTTTTGACTCCAAATCTGCATCGTACCAATACTCTATAGTTTTAACCGGCATATTACCTACAACTCTGGCCACCACCCCTACCTCCTCTTGCACCTCTCTGACCGCAGTCTCGGTATAAGACTCACCCCTCTCCACCAACCCCTTAGGCAGCACCCACTTATGATATCCCGAGTGCTTACCAATCAAAAACTCACAAGAACCCCCATCACGACGAAAAACTACCCCTCCCGCCGATACTTCTTCTAAAATTGCGTTCTTCATAGTGCGGAGAGTACAGGGGTCGAACCTGTTAGGGATTACTCCCACTAGTTTTCAAGACTAGCGCATTACCGTCCTGCCCACTCTCCAGTTGCATCACCAGTTATTCTACCAGAAGAAGCCACCATTTTTCCCAGTTTTTGAGTTGTTTTTCTTGTTTCTTCTCACCACCAGTACTTAAACCACTCACTCTTTGATTTTCAGGCAAAATCACTACTTGCTCTCCAGGCTTAGCCCTCTGTAGCTCTTCTCTCGCTACTTTTTCAATGTAGTAGTCGCTCTGGACATAAGCCACATCTTCCTTGAGTTTCGCATTCTCCTCCTCTAGTTGTCCCTTCTTTTCCTGCAAAATCTCTACCCTTTCTCTAGACTTATATGACACTTGAATTCCACGGATTAGCGATCCAATCAACACTATCTGAAATATCAAGATTGCATAGATTACGACCCGCGATATCCCGTGACTGCTTTCTCTTGTTGCATTATGACCCATAATATAGTAATATTACCGCTATGCGTACGCTCAAAGATCAGTTTATCAAATATTTGCAGAAAGAAAGCAGGGCTAGTGCCACCATCCTCGCCTACGCCAAAGACCTCGATCAATTAATCGACTTTCTCGCCGACCGCGGTATCACTAATATCGCCGACATCGTCACCGATAACCTCGAGGAGTTTAAACAATTTCTCAAAGACAACAAATACACCCTCAAGAGTATTAGTCGCAAACTAAATAGCATTAAATCCTTTTTCAAATACTTAATCGGTGAAGGAGTTGTTACTGCCAGTCCAGCCGGTAGCATCTCTCACCCTAAATACGAAATAACCCCCCCCAGGATTCTCTCCCCTCTCGAGTACCGGGCACTCCGCGACGCAGTCAAAGATGATGTTCGTATGTATGGCATTGTCGAACTCCTCCTCCAAACAGGGCTTAGGATCGGCGAACTCGCTGCCATTCAACTCCAGGACATCAGTATCGAAAAAAATAATCTCAAAATTAGAGCCTACGAGAGCCACGAAGCCCGCAAAGTCCCACTTAACACAACCGCAGTAAACGCTATCGAAAAATACGTAGCAAGTCGCCCAAAAACCAAAAACACCACCCTTTTTGTCACCAAAACAGGTAATCCTTTCTTGATCCGCAACATCAGAACTGCTGTTAATCGCTATTTCCGAATCGCAGGCATCGAAAACGCCAAGGTAAATGATTTAAGGCACACTTTCGTCGTCGAACAGCTAAAAGCTGGTGTCCCAATCGTCGAACTTTCTCACATGGTTGGCCACAAAAGACTCTCCACTACCGAGAAGTACCTCGAGTTCATCGGTGGCGCCCAGACCGAACCAAAGAAAATCAAAATCGCCGAGCTCTAATCCGCCTTAACTTTCCTCATCTCTCTAATCAGTTTTACATTCTGTACCACTATTTCCTGCCTCTTGGTATCCAAGACTACATACCGTTCGCCTGGATTATCACGTTGGTTATATTCTTCCCAAAAAACCTGGTCTGCCACCTCCATCAGCACCGGATCTATTTTTGTAGAACTTTTCATTGTCCTCCTATCCTATCACATCAGTGGGCCAACTAGGACTCGAACCTAGGACATCGAAGGTATAAGCTTCGCGCTCTAACCAACTGAGCTATTGGCCCTCGCAAGTTATTCTACCACCTCTGTAATCTTATTAACTTTTAGACCTTTTATTTGCCGAAAATGTTTGACATTTTCAGTAACCAAAATATATCCTCGCAACAGCGCAGTAGCTGCAATAACCGCGTCCATAACCTCTATGCCGTATGCATAATGATAAGTTTTTAATATTTCCACAGATTTTCTGTTTATCGATTCGCCTCCCCACTCAATCTCATATCCTTGCAATAATCGCTCTACAATTTTCATGTCGTTCTTGCTCTCTACACCTTGCAACAATTCGACATACGTCGCGTAAGAAACTATTGCTCCACGCAAATTATTCATGATTCCGACAGTTATTTTATTTCCCCTAATAATATCAACTAGCTCGCACGTATCAATCAAATATTTTGCCATATCTACTACTTTCCCTTTTTCTAAGCTTACTTACCCATGCCACAGAATTTGACATATCTCTTCTATTTTTCCATATTCCAGCCGTCTCTTTCAGAATTTTTCTTCTTTTAGCCAGCATTTTCTCTTCCAGATCTACCGCTTTACTATCTTCGAGTGTGGCAACAAAATAACCTTTTATCTTGCCCCATTTTTCTACAGCAAAAATCTCCCCCTTTCTCGCCACTCTCTCGGCAATATCTGGAAGTTGTTTTCTCAAATCAGAGATTGAAATATTAGTATAATCCATACTTACAATTTAGTACAAATTGTACAAATTGTCAAATATTCTATAGTCTTGCTCGCTTGGCGATCTCTACCTCAAGTATCGTCTTGTCTTTACCGTATTTAAGACGCGAAAGCTTGCGGATCATCTCGGCCAGTTTGGGGTTGGCTAGCTTCCTCTCTTCTTCAACATCTCTCGTTAAGTCCATTGAGAAAGGTGGCATCGGTTCATTATCCACAATCGTTTTGATAAATGTATGGTAGCGTTCTACGTTGGTGAGGTCCGCCTCGGAGAAAGTAGGTGCAAATTCATGTTGCAAGAAGTTAGCATCTTGCACACCCACTCTGAAGCTAATCATCGTACCCACGTTACCAAATACCGCATTCTTCACCTCTTCTTCAATCTGTCCAATAAACTGATTGGCCACCGTCAAATTAAGGTGGTACTTACGCGCCTCAGACAGAATTGTTGCAAAGTCAGGAGTCGCAAAGTTCTGAAATTCGTCGACATACAGGTTAAAGTCGCGTCGATCTTTTTCTGGAATATCCTGCCGACTCATCGCGGCCACCAAGATCTTAGGCACTAAAATCAGTCCTAAGAAAGCCGAGTTCTCTTCCCCAATTCTTCCCTTAGCCAGGTTAATTAAAAGGATTTTCCCGTTATCCATCACATCACGAAAGTTAAACGCCGACTCTGATTGTCCAATAATATTTCGCATCATCTTGTCTGTGATAAAACGACCAAACTTGGAAACGATATAGTCCAAGACTTCTGATTTGTGAAAGTCCGAGGTCTGGGCGATCTGGTCCGTCCAATACCTCCGCACGATCGGATCCTGCACCTTGGGCAGTAGCTCTTGCAAATACTTTTGGTCCGTCAGTACCCGCACAATCTCGATAAATGTCGCCCCAGGCTCACTCATTACCGTCATCATCGCGTTGCGGATCGCGTGCTCAAAACGCGGGCCGATAATACCTGTCTTGTGCGGATCGTACAGTTTGTACATCAAATTAATAATGGAGGAGGCCACAAACTGTTTCTCCTCCTCTGTCTTGGCCTCAAGCATGTTCAATCCCATGGGTCGATCCGTATCTGATGGATCAAAATAGATTACATCCTCTGCCCGCTCCGGCGGGATGTACTCCAAGAGTTTTTCTACTGAGTCATGAGGATCAATAAAACATACTCCCTTCCCAGCCTTGATATCCTGGAGGATCATGTTCATCAAAAACTCAGATTTTCCTGTTCCCGTCTTTCCGATGATATACATATGCCGCGCCCGGTCTTTGTCGCTAATATAGATATTTCGCGACAGCCCACGGTACACACTCTTACCGAGGAATAATCCAGATTGAGGGATCTGCGCCGGAGCCGGTGCGCTCTTGGCTGTTAGCCAATGGATATGAGGTGTCTCAACTTGTTTATTAGGGAAATGAAACACAGTCGCGAGCTCCTCGGCATTCAGAATGCTCTTGCCTCTAAACATGGCCTGGTAGCGATAAATAAAATCAATCATGAATAACTTTTTGAGCCAAATCTTTTGCGCACTAAACTTGTTATAAGGTCCAGCAAACTGCGAGAATGTTCCGACAAACTGCTTGAGGAGTGAATGTGCCTCATGTTTTGTTGGCGCATTTACCACCATCCTGATTGAGACCTCAAAACTCGGTTTTCCCGCCCAACGTTCTACCGATTCGAGTCTCTTTGGGTCCACACTATAGCTGGCTTTCTCCGGGTTGCTCTCATTCTTTTTGGCATTACTGATATAGCTATGCCCCTTCTCCCCCCACGAGTGGGAAGCAGGCGAAACAACCACCTGCAACATCGCTCCCTCCCCCTCTCGCATCTTAGCCATAAACGACGTAATCGACGAAAGTGGGTCTGTTGGCAAATCTCTGAAAGATTGAATGGGAAAATAACCTGAACTCGATTTAACCAAACTCTCGTAGGCAACCTTGCCACCATCGGTAAATATTGTTGGCTCTTCCACTGTTTTTATCTCGGCTCCAGGATATGCTCCATGGATCTGTTTCTCAACCAACTCCATAAGCTCATGTGGTACAGACACATAAAATCTTATATCTTCCTTCTTACCAACGATCTCAAAAGAAACTGCGTGCTCTGATAATAGGAATGCATACCATTCCTCATTTTTCACTGAGTAAAGACTCGCAAACAATTGCTCTGCTGCATCAATCTTAATTTCGTTGTCGCGGGACAGTGCTACCTCAAGAGTTACAAAAGAGAGACTATATTCCTCACGATTACGGTTGCGAAACCATAGTAAAAACGCATACCCTAGAGCAACTAGTGCCGACAATGCAATCAGCAAAAACACCAATGCGTAAGCGAGGTTTGTCATTACTTGTGATATTTGATCCAGATTTTCCATTACCCCTCTTCCTATCTTCTATATACCATATACTAAATACTAATTCTTAATCTCCGGCACATCTTGTAATCTTACGCGTCTGCCCAGTTTAGTCAGCATTTTGATTTGTCGAACGACCCATGTTACAAGCCACGCTATTCCCTCGTCTGGCTTGGCTACTTTTCCAGCCTGCATCTGAGTTTGATTAATCGGCATGGTTACCGGTGGCTGCTGAGATTGAGGTTGTTGAACCACCACCTTATCGTCCATCGGCGTGACAGTCTTATTAGGCACTCGAGCAAATCTTCGCTCAATCTTCTGCATCCATGATTCTATCTCAGGCTGTGTCTCAACTGGTTTTGGTGCCTCAACTCTAATCTGTGCACTTTCTACTGGTCTTGGTTGAATTTCTTTTTTATTATCTACCACAGTTAGCCCCCCTAAAACGTATTCTTAATTCATTATACGGCAAAAAACAGATTAAAAATCTAGTCCCGCAACTGCAAGTTTTCCTGTGTCATATGGGTGTTTAATCTTCTTACACTCCGTCACCAAATCTGCTAAATCCTCAATCTGCTCAGAGATTCCTCTCCCAGTTAATACAATATGTGTTTCGCCCCGCTTGCCCAGCAACTCTACTAGTTCTCTGGGGTCGACCATACCCTCACTAACCGCATTCAAAACTTCATCCATCACGAGTAAAAATGGCTTGTCTTTCAAGCGCTCGCTTGCCAGCTCTAGGTTATTAGTCGCTGCCGCCAAATGCTCCTCCTCACTCGCGGTGTCAACCACCCTTGCCCCATTACCAACAGTCGCTAGTTTTAATTCTTTTCCCTCTTTCATTATCTTTTTATCAAAGTTGCTAATCCTAAATCCACGCCCGCCAAAGACCATTTCTAAATTCTCAAATTTACCTTTCAATTTCGCTTCTGCCAGTCCCCATGATTCCTGTTTATAAAACGCGATCCACACAACCCGCTTCTCAAGTAGTAGTGACCTAGTCGCCACCCCCAAAGCCGCACTTGTCTTACCCTTTCCTTCTCCCGTAAAAACGTAAATTAGCCCATTGTTCATAGTGTTTTATGCCCGCTTCAATATACTAAATACCACATACTAAATAATCCCCACTTTCTTTCCGTATAAGCTGTCTTCAACTTCCCTTGGATTCGCCTCTACCACTACCCCCATCTGCTCTAGCAGCTCTGTCGTTAGCTCTACCGGTAATCCGATGATCGCTGATAACTTTCCTGTCTGGTTAAGGGCAAAAGGAGCTGCTCCACCCTGTAGCGCATAAGCGCCCGCAAACCCTCTCCAGTTCGATTCTTTGCCTACGTATTGGTCTAGTTCTTGCTCGCTACCTTCTCTAAAAGTTACGTAGCCACTTTCACTTCCCACGAGCTGCTCACCAGTTAGGGAGTTCACAACCGCCACCCCCGTTACTACTCGATGTGTCTTGCCGAGAAGTTTGCCAAACATAATTTTGGCTTCTTCCTTGCTCTCTGCTTTGCCCAGGATTTCACCATCCACGTCAACTGTAGTGTCACCTCCAATCACAATCGTATCTGGATTTTTGTTTGCCACCGACAAAGCTTTTTGAATAGCGAGCTCCGTAACCATCTCTAGTGCATCTTCTTGCGGAATCAAATCTTCGTCAAACCCAGATTCAACAACTTCAAACTCCAGTCCTAATAGCTCCAAGATTTCTTTTCGCCGGGGACTTCCACTAGCCAGTATTATTTTTTGCATGTGTCTATTCTACCTCAGCTATCCTTGACATACCGAGAATCCGCATCCGTAACACTTCGCGCACCCCTCCTCTATGGCGAGTTTTCCTCCACACTCTGGACATATCTCTAAGTGCTTACCCGCTGGTTTTACTTTCAACCGTTCACCGCGCTCTTTAAGAGATTCTATCTTTATCTTACTTTGTATTATCTGACTACCCTGATTTTCATTTTTCTTCTCACTCCCCACTGAGAGAATTTGCACATCCTTGCTCCCATCGCGATAGATTGTAATTCCCTTACATCCTGCCTTCCACGCCATCATGTATGCCGCCTCAACATCATCTATTGTGGCCGAATTGGGGAAGTTAATAGTTTTGGATACCGCATTGTCCGTATATTTTTGCCATGCTGCCTGCATCTTCACGTGCCACTCAGGTGAAATATCATGTGCTGTTCGATAAACTGACTTAACTTCCTCCGGAACCCCCGAGATGTGTGCTACACTCCCTGCTTCCGCCACTTCACGGACTATGCGATCTCTTACTTTATGTTCGTGATCTCCATCTGCCCAGAGTGATGTTGCAAGCTCTGCTTCAAAATACTTATTAATATAAGAAAGTCCTGCATCCTCCACAACATTCTTAGTAAAAGCTAAAGCAAAAACTGGTTCAATGCCTGAAGAGGCATCAGAGAGCATCGAGATACTCCCAGTTGGCGCAATCGTCGTAATCGCTATATTACGCACTTTTCTCCCTGATTTTACAAAACTACTCTCTTTCCACCTGGGGAAAGTCCCTTTCTCTTTTGCCAACTCTTCGCTCATTTGCCAGGATTCATCTTGGATAAATTTCGCTATTTTTCTCGCCAACTTAATGCCTTCTTCGCTGTCATACGGAACACGCAGTTGGTAAAGCATGTCTGCCCAACCCATTACCCCGAGCCCTATTCTTCGATTTGCCCGAACCGTCTCTGTTATTTGTGGTAGTGGGTATCGGCAAGCATCAATCACGTCATCCAGCATGCGCACTGCCGTTCTAACTACATGTCTAAGCCGCTCATAATCAACTTCTTTTTTCTGATTTACGGATTTACTACTATACGGCTTTACGAACTTAGCCAAATTTATCGATCCTAAGTTACAGGCATCAAACGGATGTAGCGGCTGCTCGCCACACGGATTGGTCGCCTCAATTCGCCCATACTTGGCAAGTAGTGGGTTGTTACGATTAATTGGGTCTAGGAATATTAGGCCTGGATCTCCCGTTCTCCACGCCATCGAGACTAACTGTCCCATCAGGGTCTTGGCCCTAATAGTCTGTACCACCTCGCCCGTTCGCTGGTTACGCAGCTGCCAGTCTAGATCTTGGTCAACCGCCTTCATAAAGTCGTCTGTAACCCCTACTGATATATTAAAGTTCTCAATCTCACCTCGTTCGCTCTTAGCCGAAATAAAATCCAAAATATCAGGATGGTCTACGTTAAGTATTCCCATGTTGGCTCCGCGCTTCTTACCCCCTTGCATCACTTGACGGGTTGCAATATCAAAAACCTTCATAAATGAGACGGGCCCTGTCGCAAATCCTCCCGTCGATTTTGTTACCACATCCCCTTTGGGTCTTAGTTTTGAAAAGTTAAAACCCGTATTATGCACCGCCGTCAAACCATGAGACCCTGCCAAATAGTTATGTAGTTTCTCGGTCGTAAAATCATAAAATTCACCTCCGCTTTTTGATCTCTCTACCTTAACCACTGGACGAAATGATTGGTGAGCCAATAACCATGAGCGTAATACTCTCTTCTCTCCTGTGTTCCAATTAGCAAACTTAAGTAGAGCAGATAATAGCTTCGCAACTGTGTTGACTGATAATGTCCCACCCTGCTTCAATCTGTGTAGCCAAAATTTTTCCCCTTCTACGGTAATCGGAGATCTGTGTATTGCCCGAGAAACAACTGGCACTCCAACTTTGATGAGATATTGCTCCAAGTGGTTGAAGCGCAGAGGTGAAGTTATGTCATTTAGCTGACCAGCTGATTCTACATGCTTGGTAAGCCGAGATCGTTTTTCTTTATGCGCCATGTGTGGAGATAAATACTTATACAACAAGTTCAAATTATCTGGGTTATCTAGCTTAACCTCATACATTAACTTCCAATAGTCTTTTCTTGGTTTCCGCTGCCGTACCGCACTATGAATTCCCAAAAGAGACAATAGCCCTGCTACTTGATCAGCCAATACGGGACTTTCTGTAGCAAAATCTACCCGCTTTCTTGTATTAGCTACATACCCATCAGAGTCTAGTAGTCCTGCCAACATGGAGCTCACAACAGTAATTGGAGATTTAATTAACAAAGCTGGAATATGTAATCGATCTTTCTTAGGACCATCAATTTCAGTTAGTCTTTGTAACCATGGAACTATTTTTTTATTTGTTGTAGCAATATAGCGTGTTTTACTTCTATTGTCTTTCTGGATTTTCACTCCTTCTTTAGTTATTTCCTGTAAAATTTGTCTAGCTTTTTCCAAGTTATCTTCTAATCCATCAAATAATCGTAGTCTAATATAGCTACCGCCAGCTTTCTTACTCGATGTTTTTGCTTTTCCAAAAGATCCATCTCCCAGGATATATCCAACCAACCAACCAATCTTTTCATCTATTTTTCTCTCTTCAAATTTTTGATACTCGTTAAATAACCAGGAGTTTTGCACAATACTCGGATTTGTACTAACTAACAAATCGCCTTCAACAATTGCATCCGCCCTTTTCTCGACAATTTCCCCATTTTCAAACACAAAGAAAGGATGCCAGTCGCTTGTAGTAACCGTGAGTCCCCCCTGAGCCTTAATAGTGAAAATTCTCTCTTTGGGCAATTCATAGCGCCAGATATCAGTTATCCTCTCCTGCACATACTGACCAGAATAGGGGTTAAGTGCTAGCGTTTTGATATTTTTGTCTTCAAGAGAGATCTTCCATCCGTTCTCTTCCCATTTTTCAGCCTGCTTTCCACCCAAGCGTTCATACAGAACTTCAAAGTTCTCAAGTCCGCAAAAAGAAGTAAAGACTTTAGACCCCGCTGCAATGCAACCCCCTCCTCGCTGGTGCACCATTGCCATCCATTTAACTGCATCAAATATCCCCTCCATCGAATCTTCAACTGGGAGCACAAAACAATTCGCTAGCTGAGATTGAGGAGTGCCAGCATTATTAAGAGTTCGCCCTGCTGGCAAAAACTCTAAACGAGACATTACTTCGTAAAACTCGTCTTCTATCTTCTTTCTTTTACTGGCCGCTTCCACAATTGCCAAATTCTTAGCTACTCTTCTAAACATTTCCGAAGGTGTCTCAATTACTCGTCCATCTTCATCTTTGAGTAGATATCGATTACGTAAAACTTTTAGTTGATTCGGCGTTAAGTTAAGATCATCCTTTACTCCTATAATCCGCTCTACCCGCCTCTCCTCACTCCGTGCTGCACGATACAGAATGTAGGCCTTTGCTGTCTGGTAGTGTCCTGCCGCCATGAGTACTTGTTCTACAAAATCCTGCACTTTTTCAACTGTTACCATCTCTTTATCTTTTAATGATTTCTCAACTAGGGCAGCCGTAATTTCTGCGAGTCGCTTTGCCTCTTTTTCATCAAATTCGCGAGTTTCTCTTCCTGCCTTCCAAATCGCTTCTGCAAGCTTGGACCTTGAAAACTCTACTTCTCTGCCGTCTCTTTTAAGAATTTTATTTATCCGCATACGCTATACCCACAATCTATGCATTTAGAACATCCATCTTGTTTACTCAGTTTACCGCCGCACTCTGGACACACCATCTCATCATGCTCTAACTCAGGGTCATGCCGTGCTTCCGTCGCACTACCCGATCCCACCGTCGATAATACCTGATCTCCCTTACTCCCATCCCGATAAATCGTAACCCCTTTACACCCTAGTTTCCATGCCTGCATATAGACTGTCTTAACATCTTCAACTGTTGCCGCATGTCCAAAGTTAACTGTCTTGCTGATTGAGTTATCAAAATACTTCTGCCACGCTGCCTGTATCTTTACATGCCACTCTGGTTGGATCTGATGTGTCGTTACAAATAATTTTCTCTCTTTTGCGGTTAATCCTGAATAGTCTCCTGCCGCTACTTGTTCTAATATTATTTTCATTTGCGAATTTGAGGATTTAAGATTTGAAAATTTATTTTCCAAGTATTCTTCAAAAACTGGATCCACCATCACTAGTTGTTTCGTTGAGTGGTTTGATCGGTCTTCTTCATAAAATGTACGACGGATTGTAACCAAAGAAAACACCGGCTCAATTCCCGAGGAGGTATCAGCCAAAATCGAAATCGTACCAGTTGGCGCAATCATCGTCACCGCACAGTTGCGCATCGGTTGACCGAGAGCTGGGTAAATTGAGAGATCCCAGTTATTAAAGTTGCCCCTCACCTCTGCGAGTTCAGAGGACATTTCCGCCGCCGTCTCGTAGATAAATTTCGACAACTCTTTTGCTAGTTTAACTGCGTCATTACTATTGTATGGAATTCCCATGCGATACAAGACGTGCGCAAAACCCATTACACCCAGTCCGATCCTTCTATTACCATTCTTGACTATTGCCTCAATTTCAGTGATTGGATACGCATTAACCTCAATCATGTTGTCCAGGAATCTGACCCCTAGTCTCACTGTCTCGCCAAGCTCTTTATAATCGATCTCATAGCCCTTCTTGCTCTTCTTCAAGTGTCTCGCCAAATCAATACTAGTTAGGTTACATGATTCATAAGGAAAAAGCGCAATCTCTCCGCAATTATGCACGACTATCCCATTCGCGATAAATGAATGAGTCACTGGTTCAGTCAAATCGTAGACCGTTTCCACTCCCAACTTTTCAATTGATTCAATAGGATCATCCCATGTTGTTGAGTAGTAGGATTTATTTCGTAGCAATTTTACCTTATCGTCATGCATACCAAACAAAAAGCCAATTTCATCCACGTACTTAATTACTACTTCTTTAGAAATTTCCAGTTCCCACAACGCTCCATCAGACGAATATTTTTTAGACTCTCCATTTTTATCTATGTATTCAGGAAATAAGTTTATTCTCTCACTTCTTGATCTGTCATAAATTCTGGCCTTTATTCCAAACTGCAATAATAGCAGCTGTACATCTTTGAGTAAATCTCGTGATTTGCTCGTAAGCCTCACGTACGAAGATTTATTTTTCACATACCCCACAGTACCATCAGAGGAAAACAATCCCTGCAAAAATCCAACCACTACTTCTTTAGGTGCTGTATAGATACAAACCGGGACCCGCTTAAATTCTGATCGCTTTGTCCCTACTCCTAGTCTCAAAAAATAATCCACTACAAACTTGCTTGATACAAATATTTGCCTAGTTCGTTCAGTTGCTTCATGAACTCTAGCAGTTCGACACCATTTAGTAAGCAGTTCCAAAAAGTAATCTCTGGCTTTCTCCTTGCCTCTACCAAAAGTCAAGTTTAAATAAGCACCATGTTTGTTTGTTTCTTCACGAATAAAACCGTCCCCAACTAACCAGCCAAGAAACATCCCCAGCTCTTTACTCCACTTAGTAGGTAATTCAAAGTCGTATCCCACTCCATTATTACCTAGTTTATGGTTTTCCCACACAAAATCTAATTCACTCCTTGTCCCGAATCTACCCTCACCATGTTGAATCAACACGCGCTCTCCAATCACCAAGTCCTTGACTTCTTTCCATCCACTCGCAGTCATAATTTTGTGGTCTATTGTTGCTTTTACTTCGTATCCGCTTTTTGTCGAGATTTTATATACTTGTTTCTCGCCCGTATTTACCACATGCGTAGTCTGATGTAACTGAGTACCCTCATTCTCCACCACGCGCAGGTCAGTCATTACTTGTGGATTTTGACCTACCAAAGCGTCTATTCGCTGCCACCCTTTGTCTGTTGCCACCAGTGTATCGCCTGTCACACACGGATTAGTTGCATCTAGTTTCCCAAAATTGGGGACCGTGTTTCCGCGCTCCGTATTATCTAAAAACATGAGTCCTGGGTCACCTGTCCTCCATGCTGCCTCAGCGATTTTATTAAAGAGTGTTCTCGCTTTAACTTTCTTCACTATCTCACCATTTCTTGGGTTTACCAAATTCCAGTATTTGTCTGACTCCACTGCTTCCATAAAGGAGTCTGTTACACCAACCGACACGTTAAAGTTTTTAATCGTCCCATCCTGTGCTTTTAGCTCAATAAACTCCTCTATGTCCGGATGATCAGCATTTAAAATGGCAATATTAGCACCTTGCCTTTTTGCTCCCTGCAGTATCTGAGCAAGCGCGGCTGAGTAAGCTTTAATAAAATCAACCGGTCCCGAAGCGGCACCTGGTACATTCTTTACTTTATCCCCGTGTGGACGAATTTTACTAAAGTTAAAGCCAGTTCCTCCGTTATTTTTATGCACCACCGCCGCGTCCCCGAGCGTTTTAAAGATTTTCCCAATCGAGTCTTCAATTGGCAAAACAAAGCAAGAAGATAACTGTCCTGTTCCCCCTGGATTACCTGCCTCAAACATTGCCTTGCCTGCACACACCATTTTGAGACTAACCATTCTCTCATAAAACTTAGTTGCCATCTCCATTACTATCCCATTACCGGCCCAGTTAACCTCTGGCTTGGCCATATGGTACGCGACTCTCCACAACATCTCTCCGGGAGTTTCCACCACTTTGCCATTCATATCTGTCCGCAAATATCGCTTCTTTACTACCTCTTGCGCATTTTTCGTCAGTTTTGGCTCGATTATTTTTGGTTTACTCATTCTGACTCTCCGATTTTCTGACATTCCGGTTATCTGAGTTTTCCGGTTGTCTGATCATTTATCACATTTTGAGTAGGCACAGCTCGGACACGTCGAACACCCCTCTTCTCTCCGCATGGGTGTTCCACATTCCGGACACAGCTCCTCCGAGGTTACTTGCTTGTCTGCTTTCGTTTCAAATGGGGCACTCTTTTTTTCGAGTACTACCTGCTCTCTCGACCCCTCTACGTACACTGTCATGCCCTTAAGCCCAAGCTTCCATCCGAGCAGATAAGCTCTCGCTACATCATCTACGGTTGCCTTACTACTAAAATTGATGGTCTTGCTAATTGAGTTGTCTATCCATGCTTGCATTACCGCCTGCATCCTAACGTGTTCCTCTACACTCAGATCGGCTGATACCACATAAGTCTCTGCTATCTTTTTTGGCACCCCAGCAATTCCCTTAATACTTCCTCCATTTTCTCTAACTTGTTCAAATAGTTTATTTCTTTGTGCTTTACTCATTCCCACACTCTTCATTGCACTTTCAAATAAGGCGCTTTCATAATACATCTCTCTCCATTCCTTCCCCTCTTTCTCTGCTCCTTCTCTTGTATGGCGCACATAAGATAGCGCAAAGACAGGCTCACACCCATAACCTTCTAACCCTGAAATCGTTGCAATACTTCCTGTTGGCGCAACTGTCGTCTGGGCCCCATTTCGAATGCCATATTCTTTGAGACCTTTTATTACTAGCTTCCAGTCTAGTTCTGGTCGTCCAAAATTACTAACATGCCGTACAACTGGCTTGGGCACAGTCCAACTCAGTTTCTGTGGGTCATAAATGCTCCCAGATATTCCAGGAAAAGGCCCTCTCACTCGTGCGAGTTCAATGGAAGCGAGCATACTATGGTATCTAATAAACTCCATTATTTGTGATGCCAACTCCTGACCCTGAGTGCTCCCATACCGCACATTGGTCATATACATCATGTCCGATAGTCCCATGACTGATAGTCCAATTCTCCGTACTTTGTGCGCGGCCTCTTCTAGCTCAGGAACTGCCGACACATATTTGTTCGCATCTACCACATTGTCCAAAAAACGAGTAGCTAAGGACACTGTCTCAGCCAATTTATTCCAGTCCACCACATATCCATTTCCTTTTATTCGTTTTACATGTTCTCGTAAATTTATGCTACCCAAACAACAGTTCTCGTATGGACCCAAGAATTGTTCGCCACATCCTCTAGACACATAGCCGTTCGTAATCCAAGTGTCACTACTTTCCTCATATAGGTCATAAACTTTTTCTCTGCCGATTTTTTCGATTGATTTAATTTTGGCTGCCCAATTGCCACCGGTAAAATTAGTCTTAAGCGCAGCTTCCCTCATTTTAGCTTGCTTGTCAGGATGGCTTAGCTTAATTTGTTCAAAAAACCTCCCAAAGCTCTCTCCTACAATTACCACGTCATACCTGGGATTTTTATTCGATATTACTCGACCTCCCGCGTTTTTATGTGATACCCTTCTGGATTTAATGACTCTACCATGAATCCCAAACATTAGTAACACTAACCTCACTTTCTCAGCTAGCCTTGGACTTCCTGTGTGGAATCTCACAATCGGATGGTTAGTCGATAAATCCACGCTCCCATCAGTACTAAATAACCCATCCAACATACCAGCCAAAAAACTAGCATTACTATTCACGTACTCCATCGGTATATCCTTGTCTAAACTCATAGCAGGCACCAATTTGAGAGATTTGACCCATTCTGCTACCACTTTACCTGGTTTCGGATCCATCATCATTGAGTGGCTATTTTTGTTGACATATTTATACATGTCTGTGGCTCCAACCAATGCAAACTTTTGCGTAATCAGGTCATTCCACACTTTTTCATCGTCATGAGTACTTACTCTCACCACGTTTTTGGATAACGCTCTTTCCGTATAACACCCGTCTCCTAGGAGAAGTCCTACCAGAAAGCCGTAGTCCTTATCATCGATTTTTACATTACTCTTGGGTGGTTGATTATTGGGTAATTGCCCACGGCATACTCGTACCATCTCTCCGACTTTAGTTTTATCTAGTCTCTTCTCAATAAAATATTTTCTCCTCGTGTCACGAACATGAAACTGATGTGCCGCTGTTACCTTAATCTCTCCGCCGTCTGAAAGTTTTACTAAATACACTTCTGTGTCGTCATGAGTCTCAACGGTCTTTACTCTTCCAACCCCGAGCACAGTATTTATCTCATCATTCTCTTTAATCTCTTTAACTTCTCTCCATCCATTTGGAGTAGCTACCAGTGTTTCCCCAGTAACACAAGGGTTAGTTGCTTCAAGCTTATAGAGGTGTGGTACAGGGTTACTGCGATTGGCAGCATCTAAAAATAACACACCTGGCTCTCCATTTTTATGAGCGTACTTCACAACCTCGGCAAACAGCTCGCGTGCTGGGACCATCCGGTACATCTCCCCATTTTCAGGATGACGCAAGGTAAAGTCTTCATCTTTGGCAACAGCCTGCATAAATTCATCCGTTAGTCCAACCGAGATATTAAAATTGGTAATCTGTCCCTCGGTTGCTTTACATCTCACAAATTCGTATATGTCTGGATGCCAAACTGGCAAAACTGCCATCGCCGCACTTCGCCTCCCCCCGCCCTGTCCGATCACCCAAAATGCGGTGTCATAAACCTTAATAAAAGAAACCGCCCCCGTTGCTTTGCCTTTTGTTGTACTTATCGAGGCATCTTTCGGCCTAATTCTTCCAAAAGAAAATCCAACCCCGCCTCCCGTTTGGAGTGTAAGAATCGCCTTGCGTAGGACTGAAAAAATTGAATCCGTTCCCTTGCCCAAGTCATCTTCCACAGGTAGCACAAAACAATTCGCAAGTTGGCCGTATTTTGTCCCTGCGTTCGCCATAGTTCGACCATTGGGCACAAATCGCATCTCGTAAAGCATCTCAAAAAACTTTTCTCTGATCTCCATCGAGGTCTCGCCACTACTTCTGTAGTTGTTCTCAGCTTCCGCTACGACTCTTGCAGTCCTCATTAGGATCTCGGCTGGTGATTCTACCGGATGTCCCGATTCGTCTCGCAAGCTATAGCGGTTTACCATGATTGCCGCAGCGTTTTTATTTAGCTTTGTAATTTTCATTATTCTGTTTCCTTAAGTTTCTTTATTTCTTCTTCAAAATCAGATAAATTCTCAAATTCTCGATAAACACTAGCAAAGAGTAAATACGCGAGTGGGTCAATCTTTTTTAATCTATTGATCACAAGATTTCCGATCTCCCAGCTCCTCACTTCAGTAGTGGTCTTACGTCTTAGTATCCGCTCTATTTCATCAACCATTGTCTCAATCTGCTCCATTGTAACGGGCCTCTTCCAAGTTGCCTTCATCACGCCTCTCTTGAGTTTCTCTCTATCAAAATCCTCTATCTTGCCAGTCTTTTTTACCACCCTAATGTCCACCCCTTCCGCTCGCTCATAAGTAGTAAACCTTTTGTTGCACTTCACACACTCTCTTCGCCTTCTCATTGCCCCACCCTCAGCCGTAATTCGTGACTCGAGTACCGAAGTATCATCGTGGTGACAATATGGGCATTGCATATCTGGACTTCTCCTTATAGAACCAAAACCCTACATATAGTAGGGCTTATCTACCGTAACCCCTACTGGCAGTGCGCGTCAACTAGCAACGACTGTATCAAAAAGGGGCAACAAATTTTTCTAGCCTGAAGAGCTATATTGAATATAATGTTGGTCCGGTTTATCCTGGCACACTAGATACGATCCCCTTCTTTTAACTTCACCACCCGGATTATGCCCCTCGCTTTCACATACAGGGCAACGGTAACAAGCTGTATCCCCTTCATTAAGAGTTTCTGCTGTCTCTGTAACTGTTTCTTGGTAGCCAAAACTACCCATCATCTCAAACCCGACTTCGGTTGGTACGTCGTATGCATATCCCCCCGCCCATGACTCTATGCCACCCCATGGGTTACTGTTCAAATCTATATTAATCCCTCCTCCACAACCAGTAACTAGTGCCCTTCTGGCAAGTGGATTTGTTCTAAATACAGTCGTCATCCAGTCTCGGTACCCCATTACCTCACTCATAGAGACTTGATAATTTTCTTCAAACCAAGTTATCTGCTCTCTACTTAATTGCTTAGTAAACAAGCCCATCTTCTCTGCTTTAACGTCTATTAGATTGCGCTCTACAATCTCCTTAACTCGATCTTCTCTAAGGCCCAGTAGTTCATTTGCCCCTGCCTCAAGCGCAAACACTCTTCTCATGGACTCATCGATAATATTCAGATACTCTCTGTCCCTACCTTCTTGTAGAGCTTTATAGATTAAGTTTGAGTAATATCTTATTAGCTCTTGTCTGCGCTCCAACCCATATTGATCTTTCTCAAGTCTCAGTTGATTAGCCGCTTTTTCTACAACCTGATCCCAGCTCCCTTGTCCAAAAATCTCTGCTACCTCATTTAAAGTCCCAATTAGGGGGGCGGCATATGCTACTAGTTCTTCAGCTGTAATATTCGTCAGTTCAACTGTTGAGATTTTTGACATCTTTTCGTATAGCGACAATAGCTCTAACAACTCAAGTGGTATTGCATACTGTCCGTACACTATTCCATTCTCAGTAAGTCGCTTAACTTCCCCCACAAACACCACCGATTTTGCCCCCTCCTCTGTCCCATATGTAATTCCGGGGTCACTGCCAATAATATGTCGTGCTGGGTTATTTCGATCGACTGCAATTTGCATACCCACTTGCTTGGCTAGTCGCATCATGCCGGTTAGCTCCATTTCAAATCGATAAGCGGTTTCATAGTCACCATGCTCCCGCCAATAATCAATCGATTTTTGCATTAAGCCCAGATACTCTGGGTCAAGTGATCCATCAAATCCAATTTGAATCTCTTGGTATCCTGGCATAAACAGTTTTTCACCCATGTACGTAGTAACTTTGTGGGCAATTTCAGCAAACGGAGTATCTTCAGTAAACAAACTCGAATCAAAATCTCTCTTAAATCTCAATTGATTGGAACTTGAAGTATCTTTCCAAGAAGAGACAATATACTCTACTTCTAAATCTCTAATCACAAACACTCCCTTCATCCTCTCGCTCGGAGGACGCGTAATAAGGCAAGAATATTGGCAAGTTCCGGACTTTAACCGTTGCGGCACAGCGAGGGATTTTCACCCCACTTCCTTATCCAATATCTTGTTAACTTGTTAATCTTTACTTAACTCTAAAACTTCCGAGGTTGACGGTCAATCTAGTGTATCTAGCTCAAAATCCTACAAACCACACACCTCTGCGTTCTGACGGTTAACTCGCATAATCTCCTGATACTCTCGCTCAATAATCCCCCTTGCATTGCCTTCGACGCTCTCCAGATAAGTTTCAACCATTCCATAAGTTGCATTAGTAAGTAGTAACCCACAATGTTCCTTGTTCTCTTTCATTAATTCATTCATTATTTGCCCACCCGCCAGATCGTACCTGAGCGCTTTTAACATTGTATATACCCCCCGCTCAGAGTTTCCTGCAAGCAGGTAGGTTAAACTACAGTTCACTCGCCTACTCGATAGCTCTCTACCTAATTGTAGTTTCTCAAGTGGTTTTGCAAAAATATAGCGGGGAACTGGCATAATCGATTTCCAATAATCACAACTTGGCATCGTCCCCACCTCAACAAGACCACGATATAGTCTATTAACATCAACGCTTTGTGCTAGATCTCCCCCCACTATCCCTAGTTGTCTCCTAAGTCCGACTAGCGAAGCGGTATATAGGGAGAATAAAAAAATACCAACCCCGACAACAACTAGTGCCGCCGAAATCACGTAGTTCGTCTTTTTCATGAGCCTATTCTAACCTAAATAGTCGGCGATAAAATTGGCGTAAACCTCAGTTATCTCTCTTAGTGATTCAAGGTCGACCCATTCTTTCCTCTCGTGTGCCCCTCCTCCATCCGGCCCAAAACCCATGATTGTCGGAATATCCCTCTTCACAAACATCCATGCCTCAGTCGCCGGTCCCGAGACCTTAGGCGTTGGAACTCTTCCGAGAACGGCTTTCGCAGCTTTTTGCAAACTTAGCACCACCTCTTCGTGAGGATCCACTTCAACCGCCGGCGCATAAGACAAATCTTCGATTTCGTATTTCACCCCCAAAGGCGACAACTTCTCAATCATCAGAAGCTTAATCTGTGAATCTGAGTTTCCTGGGAGTAGTCTCACGTCCCCGTAAGCCACACACTCATCTGGAACGACGTTTAACCCTGTTCCTCCGCTTATCCGCGTTGGGAACGTTATGACAGGTCGCCTCCCTTCAAACATTTTTGATGTTTTAAATGGAATATGCATCTCTTGTAGTGCTGTAATCACTTTTGCCATGTCCACTACCGCATTTCTCCCTTCCTCCTTTTTCTCCCACGCACTCATTCCTGTATGTACTGCGCTACCCTTAACTCGAATTAAGAATCTGTAAATTCCCCTCTGTCCCACACGCACATAATCACTCCCATGCTCTCCGATTAAACAGGCTTTCGGCAAACACCCATTTTCAAGTAAATAATGCGTACCAAGCTTGCTGCATGCCCCAGACTCTTCATCTACTACAAATGCGAGTAGCAACTTGCCGGATAATTTAACATTACACTTCTTCAAAGCCGAAACAGCAAAAATATAAGCCGCGAGGGTCGCTTTCATGTCTAGCACTCCGTGTCCAAAAATTTTTCCATCCCTCACTATTCCTGAGTAGCTCCCCCCACTCTGTTTTATGTCTAGGGCTGCTGTATCCATATGCCCATTAAGCATGAGGACACTCCTCCCCCGCTTCTCACCCCACTCAGCTACCACATTCATTCTCTCGCGACTCGCTCCCACATACTTTGGGGCCAGTCCAATTTCCCGTAATTTATCGAAAATTAGTGTCGGAACTTCACCTTCAACCGCACTGTGTAATGGGCTATCTTGGGGTGTATAAGGATTGGGGCTTGGGGCTTTAACCAGAGATGAAACAAACGCTACTTCTTCATCAAAAGACGCTTTAACCGCTCGGGCAATCGATGATTTATTAATTATCCCTGGCACGTTAAAAATTATTGTACACCCAGGGTCAAGGCGAGCGCAATTTACACAACCACCTTCATTCTCGTTGCCTCAACAATGTTGGCAACCGCCGAAACTGTCTCGTCAAGCTTATTTTCTTCGTTGTGAACAACAAAATCAAAATGGTGCCACTGTCTCTGCTCCCACATCGCCATATCCACACTCCATTCTAGATCTGCTTGAGTCTCGCTAGCCCTCTCCTCCATTCTCTTTTTAAGAATATCTGGATCAGATACTGCCAGCATTACAAATGCCGAATGGGGGAACATTTCTTTTACTTTAGCGCGAATATTCATTACTCCCCGAACATCAATTCTCCAAATAACATCCTTGCCAGAATCTAGTGCTTCCTGCACGTGCCGCTTCTGACCCCCTCGATAATGCCCACGATACTCTACCCATTCAAAAAAAGCTTCCTCAGCAATTAGTTTTTCAAACTCTTCGCGGCTTACAAAGTGATAATCAAACCCATCCTGCTCCTCTTCTCTCTTGGGTCTACTATTCGTTGTTACCAACTTTTGCATCTTCGGATACTTTGCCAAGAGTTCCAGCATCACACTATCTTTACCTACCCCCGATGGCCCAGACACAACCAGTAGTACTCCTCGTTTCTTAGCTCTCGAAAGTTCTAACCCTACATCTTCTGGAATATGTTCTTCCATAGTGAACAATAGTATATCACGCATGCTCCGCTATAATAGAACTATGTGGAAACCAAGATTCAATTTTCTTCAAAAAAAAACCCTTCTCCCCCAACTTAGTCGCAAGCAATTGGGTGTTACGATCATCCTTGTTTCATTGATTCTTGGCGGGCTATACTTATTTCTTAAAGACCTTCCTTCACCCGCCAAGCTTTCCCGTCCACTAGCCTTCCCAGTAAGTTCTAAAATCTTAGATCGTAATGGTGTTCTTCTTTATGAGATTTATGCCGATCAAAATCGCACTCCTATCAAAATTAATGAGCTTCCTAAATACGTAACCCAAGCTACAATTGCCATCGAAGACAAAAATTTCTACACTCACCATGGTTTTGATACTGGCGGTATCCTAAGAGCCCTCTACAAAACCTTAACAGGTCAACGTCTCGAAGGTGGTAGTACCATCACACAACAACTAGTCAAGGTCACCTTACTCAATCCTGAACGGACGATTAGCCGCAAAATCAAAGAAGCCATTTTGACCGTCGCTACCGAACTTCTCTATACCAAAGATCAAATCCTAGAAATGTATGTTAATCACATTCCCTACGGCGGCACTACCTATGGCATCGAGGCTGCCTCCAAGCGATATTTTGATAAAAGTGCCAAAGATCTAACTCTAGCCGAAGCTAGCCTCCTTGCAGGATTGCCTCAAGCTCCCTCTCGTTACTCCCCTTGGAGTGCGCCCGACGCTGCCAAATCGCGCCAAGCACAAGTTATTAGTAGAATGCAAGAAGAAGGTTTTATTACTAATGACGAAGCTACCAAAACCAAAGAGACAGAATTAATTTATGGCAGTGCTGGCGTTGATATCCGCGCCCCTCACTTTGTCATGTATGTTCGCGATCTTATTGAAAATAAATATGGCACGGAACTAGTAACCAAGGGTGGTCTCAAGGTTACAACCACTCTCGACATTACTCTCCAAGAAGCCGCCGAAGCAACACTTGCCGCTGAGCTCAAAAACCTTAGTCGCTTAAAAATTAGCAACGGTGCAGCCGTTGTCACCAACCCGGGAACTGGCGAAATTCTCGCCATGATCGGGAGTAAAGATTACTGGAGCGAAGATATTGACGGCAAATTTAACGTAACCACTAGCTTGAGGCAACCTGGTAGTTCAATCAAACCAATTAATTATGCTCTCGGGATCGAAAGTCGTGTTATCACCCCCTCTACCATGCTTCTCGACACTCCTATTTGTTTTACGAGCGCCGGAAGCCCCAAATATTGTCCAAAAAACTATGATCTTACTTTTCGCGGCTTAACTCAAATTCGCTTTGCACTCGGCAATTCCTTAAACATCGCAGCTGTCAAAGTCTTGGCTCTCAATGGACTCGAGTCATTTATCGATTTTGCTAACAGTATGGGCATAAAAAGTCTCAAAGACCCCAAAAACTACGGCCTCTCACTAACTCTCGGTGGCGGCGAGGTTACCATGCTTGATATGGCTACTGCCTTTGGTGTCTTTGCTAATGATGGCGAACGAGTTGACCTAGATCCCCTCTTAAAAGTTGAGGATAGTAGTGGCACAGTGCTCTATAACCGCAACTCTGAGAATAATTCTAGAGAGCGTGTTCTCTCCAGTGAAACCGCCTTTCTAATCTCGCATATCCTTTCAGACAATAACGCCCGAAGTGCAGCCTTCGGAACCAACTCGGTCCTCAATGTCCCCGGCAAAACAGTCGCAGTTAAGACAGGAACCACCAATAATCTACGAGATAACTGGACTATCGGCTATACCCAAGATTTACTCGTGGCCACTTGGGTTGGCAATAATGACAACTCTCCCATGAGCTACGTAGCTAGTGGTGTAACAGGCGCTTCACCTATTTGGCAAAAGATTATGCGCTACGCACTCACCGGCATAAAAACTCCCGGTTGGCCTAAGCCAGAAAATGGAATTGAAGGTGCCAGTGTTTGTTCCGATTCTGGAACTCTCCCAACTCCAGATAGGCCCTGCGAAACTCGCTACGAGTATTTTTTGGAGGGAACAGTCCCTACAGTTAGCACGCTAGAGCAAAAAGAGTTGTTTGTTAACAAAACTACCCACCACCCTCCCCACAATGAAAGCGAGTTTGGGGACGTTGAAGCCAAAATGCACACTGTCGCTTCAGACCCCTTTGTTCGCGACTATTGCGTCACTTGCGAGCCATATCCCGAAGGCTATCGTGAACCCCCAATCGACATCCCCTACAATGGTGTTGCCATCAAAAATGATGAAGCCGAAATTGATACTCCATGAAAAAGGTTGTTCTAATTGTTTTAGGGGTGATGCTATCTAGTCTAGTTACTTACATCTTACTCCCCCCACAAATTCCCCACTCTCCTCTCGGTCAAAATCCCTCAACCAACTACAAAATCCAAGATAAAAAATATATCATCCTGGGTTTTGCTCCCTACTGGAACATGAAAAAATTATCTCAAGAATCTCTGGACACTATTACTCATTTCGCGTTCTTTGCGCTGCACCTCAAAGGTAGTGGTGAAATCTATGCCAAAGTTAATGCGCGTGAAGAAGACCCTGGATATACCAACTATAAAAGACTACTCGAAGGAGGTTCTTATCAAAATTTGATTTTGACCTACATGCAAGAAGATGAAGATGCGCTAGTTGCCATGCTCAACTCCCCCACCTCGCGTAAGGCCGCCGTTGACAACATTATTCAAACTATGTCTGACGCAAAAGCTGTTGGAATAAATATAGACCTAGAACCAATTGGGGCAATTTCTGAATCACTGCGCAATAATTTTACTAACTTTATTACTGAGCTAAAGGATGCTACCTGCGCACAGGCATCCCACAGCTGTCCATTAATTACCATCTCTATTTACCCCTCGGCCGCAGCCAAAGAACGGCTATGGGATCTCCCAGCCCTCACAACTCTCACCGACTACTTCGTTGTTATGACCTATGATTACACCATGCCAAAAAGTCAACGTTCTGGACCCAATTCTCCGCTACGTGATTTCTCGGGTGAGTTTGAACATTCCATTCTCAAAAATCTGAGTGAACTTACCAAGGTTATTTCAGCCAATAAAATCCTCTTAGGCATCCCCTTCTACGGCTACGAGTGGGACACCATTGATACTAGCAAATACTCGATTACTACCAGCCGGGGCGTCACTACCAGCCTCGAACGCATTGAAACCATGCTAAATGAACAAATCTTAGAATTAGTTTGGGATCGAAACTCTCTAACTCCGTATGGCATTAGCACAGAGTCGGGAACTCATTCCCAGATTTATTTCGAAAATGAAGCTTCTATCAGACTCAAGCTCGATCTTGTTCGCTCTAGTGGTTTAGGCGGGATAGCCCTTTGGGCACTCGGTTACGACAACAATGTACCCTGGCTTTGGCCCACCATCAAAACGCTATACTAACACATCAGCTGTGGCTAGACTCACTACTCTCTCGAGATTACAATATCAGATAAGATGAAGCGCCAACAAATACGAAATCTACTTTCCTTAGCAAAAGTACTTGAATACATCGGCAAACCAATCTTTTTTCTGTTCACTATTAGTCTAATCTTTGTACTTACTACCCATCAATTGATCAAAAATACTATACACAACACACTCCTCAAGTTCAAAAGTCTGTCTAAATCTAAAAATAAAAAACAGAAAAAATTTACTTTTCGCTTGAGATTCCCAATCCTCTCTACCCCCAAGCTTAAACTACCAAAGCTACGTCCCCTCTTCATAATTGGTCTAGTAACAGGATTTCTCATTATAGGTGGTTTCTATTATTTTATACTCAAAGATCTCCCTTCTCCGAGTGTTCTCAAAAGCAATCCACCCGCCCTTTCCACCAAAATTCTAGACCGAAATGGCATCTTGCTCTATCAAATATACAAGGATGAAAACCGCTCACTCATTACCATTAATAGTCTCCCAAAACACGTCATTGAGGCAACTCTTGCTGCAGAGGATAAGAATTTTTATCATCACCCTGGCATAGACCCAGTAGGAATTGCCAGAGCCTTAACAAACAATGTATCTTGTGCCTTTAACCTTCAACTTTGCACCTCTTCACTCCAAGGCGGAAGCACTATTACTCAGCAACTAATTAAAAACACCCTTCTCTCAACCGAGCGAACAATCACTCGCAAGCTCAAAGAAATCGTACTCGCCCTCCGTACTGAGCAAATTTATTCTAAAGATGAAATTTTAGAAATGTATCTCAATCAAGTACCATATGGTGGTACGGCTTATGGAATTGAAGAGGCCTCAAAAGAATATCTTGGAAAAAGCATCAAAGATGTCAACTTAGCTGAAGCCGCGTTTTTAACTGGGCTACCTGTATCCCCCACCACCCTCTCTCCATATGGTACTACTCCATACTTAGCTAAGATCCGTCAACACCAAGTTCTCGAGCGCATGGTCGAACTAGGTATGATTAGCGAGAACGATAAAATAAAGGCAACCGAAACACCACTAAATCTAAACGCTAGTAGTAATCAGATTCTTGCTCCTCATTTTGTCATGTATGTCCGCAGCCTACTTGCAACTCAATTCGGAGAAACTCTTCTTAGTCGTGGTGGTCTAACTGTCACGACCTCTCTAGATTTAAGTATACAAAACAAGCTTCAACAAGAAGTTAACAAGGAACTAGATAGTTTAAAGTCCTTAAATGTTAATAACGGCGCAGGACTAATTGTCAGTCCAAAAACAGGCGAGATTCTCGCCATGGTTGGATCGCGCAACTTCTTCGACACTAAGCATGACGGACAGGTAAATCTCACTCTCGCCGAAAGACAACCCGGTAGCTCAATCAAACCACTCACTTACGCGTTAGCTTTTATGCGTGGCTTGTCCCCCAGTAGTACAATCGATGATTCCCCAATCTGTTTTAGGCAACCAGGGAGCCCCGACTACTGTCCCAAAAACTATGATGGTAATTTCCATGGCAAAGTAACCCTAAAAACCGCCCTCGGCAGCTCCTACAACATTCCAGCGATCAAGTTACTCAACAGCCTGGGAGTCGATAATCTCGTAGAACTTGCCAGAAGCATGGGTATCACCACTTGGGATGATCCAACTCGCTTCGGCCTCGCTCTTACTCTCGGTGGTGGTGAAGTAACGATGTTTGACCTTTCTCAAGCCTACTCCGTGTTTGCTAATAATGGAGTCTTGAAACCACTTAATCCAATTCTCAAAATTCAAGATGCAAACGGACAGTCATTAAAATTAAAAGAGGTAAAACCATCCGCTCAAGTCATCCCAGAAACTGTTGCTTTTCAGATTAACCAAATCCTTTCGGACAATAATGCCCGAAGCCCTGCCTTCGGCTACAACTCGGTTTTAAATATTAAAAACAAAACCGTGGCCGTAAAAACTGGTACCACCAACAACCTAAGAGACAACTGGACCATTGGCTACACGCCAGAATACCTAGTCTCGACATGGGTTGGCAACAATGACAACTCTCCCATGAGTAGGGTTGTCTCAGGCATCACCGGCGCTAGCCCAATCTGGAGTCGCACCATGCAAAGCCTCTTAAGTGGCAAAGAGGATCAACCATTCGCCAAGCCAGACGCTATCGTCCGCGCCAGAGCCTCCTGCGACAGCAAACACTACGATTATTTTATTCGAGGGCAAGAACCCAGATTAAATTGTGAAAATCCAGAAACAGGAAAAATACTTTAATATCCCACCCGCATCTCTCCTGCGATCCAAAGTAAAAATCCCACTATTACTACAACGAATAATAGGATGAAACCGCTCCATCTTGCAATCTTGTCTTTCTTTTTCGCACTCTTCCGTCGCTCCACTCCCTCTTTCCGCTTAGCTTTTGCCTCTGTTTTCCCATCCACCTCGGTTTGTTCAACTTGCTCTTCTTCTATCTCTCTCTTTTTCATATAATCATCCATTCTTAGTTATTTTGTTGACTCTCGCAACAATAAGCTCAGCTACACCATCTATCGTAAGTCCCGTAGTGTCCAGTATCCACGCATCAGACACTTTTTTAAGAGGTGCAATCTCTCGGTTGCTATCTCGCTCGTCCCTCTCGACCAAGTCAGTATAAACTGTCTCGAGACTTATGTCCTCACCCCTCATGAGTAGCTCTCTATGTCTTCTCCTGGCTCTCTCCATCGCGTCTGCTTCCATGTAGATCTTTAAGTCAGCCTCTGGCAGTACCACACTTGTAATATCTCTCCCTTCCATTACCACAGATTGTGATTCTGCAATACTTCTAGCAATCGGTGTAATCATATCTCTTACTCCCCCATATTGGGTTATCACCGAAACACCTTTAGACACTTCCTCGGTTCTAATTTTCCAACTCACATCTTCCCCATTTAGTAGTACAGTACAAAGCCTTCCATCCTTTTCTTCTCCCTCAGGAACTCTCAGTTCCACTTTCGGCTTATCTCTACTAAGAAGTTCTATTACTTTTTTTTCATCATCCAAATAAATACCTACTCTCTGAGTGTACAGAGTTAAAGCTCGATACATCGCCCCCGTATCAACGTATAAAAATCCCAAGCGTTGTGCCACCAACTTTGCCGTCGTCCCTTTTCCCGCTGCTACCGGCCCATCTATCGCTATTTGAAATGTTTTTTTGTCCATACGTTAAATATGCTATCACACACAAGCTTTGATATTCCAGACAATCAGAATACTCAGATATCCGGAAAATCCGGCTAATCAGACAATCTGGCTCCCCAATAGTCTGGTGTTCCGAGTTTTCCGGTTGTCTGATACACTATCATTAATGTTCAAACAAGAAACATTTAAAGTCGCTATTATTGGCTTAGGTAGAGTTGGCATCACCACCGCCTACGCCATTCTCCTCAAGGGTCTCGCGACCGAACTGGTATTGTTTAGTCGGGAGATCGAAAAAGCCGAGGGTGAAAAGGCTGATCTCGAGCATGGCATGCCCTTCTACCCAAAGTGCAACATTATCGCCAGCAGCAACTACGAAGACTTGTCTGGAACCGACCTCGTTATTTTTACAGCAGGTTGTGCCCAAAAACCTGGTGAGACTAGGCTTGATCTCGCCAAAAACAACTGCGCCATCGTCGATGCGCTTATTCCAAACATCGTCAAACATGCGCCCCACACCCTAATTCTGATGGTCGCAAACCCCGTTGATATCATGACGCTCCGTGCTGTCGAAAAAGCCAAATTACCTGAAGGCAGAGTATTTGGTAGTGGCACCCTCCTCGACACCGCCCGCTTCCGCCTCCACTTAAGCAAAGGGGTCAAAATAAGCGCCAAAAGCATTCACACCTACATCTTGGGAGAACACGGCGATTCTAGTTTTGCAGCTACCTCTACCGCCACAATTGGTGGCAAACCGATCCTCTCTTTCCCCGAGATGTCTCCCGAGCATATCCAGTGGGCACAGGATCAAACCCGCAAAGACGCCTATAAAATTATTAATGGTAAAGGCGCCACCTATTATGGCATCGCCAGTGCCGTAACCCATATTGTCGAAACCATTATGCGCGACAGTAAAAAAATAATTCCTCTTTCCACTCCACTCACTGGACAGTACGGTCTAGATAATGTCAGTCTTTCACTTCCCTGCATTCTAGGTCGAAATGGAGTTGAGCGCATAATTGACCTCCCCCTCTCCGTTACTGAGACTGCCGCGCTCCACAACAGCGCCAAAATGATCCGCCAGAGCATCTAAACAGACAAACCCACATTTTTTGTGCAGCGTAAGTACGAGTAGTCAAGTAATAACTAACCAAGTGAGTACCGCGAAGCGCTCTACGAACGACTTAGTTATTGCCTGACACGAGATTCTCGCCAACAAAAACGTGGGCTTGTCTATATCCTATCGACTAATTTCCGAAAGAGTCAGTAATCCTTTTTTTGCCCCCACACTCCCAAGTACCGCCGTCGCATTCTTCTTCCCCCACTCAATCGCCGCCTCATAACTTTTACCATAAACTACAGCAGAAACATACCCGGAGGCAAAAGCATCCCCTGCCCCCGTTGTATCTACTACTTTCTTTACCCTCTCCCCTTCGTAAAAATGCACTTTCCCCGCAATACTAACCTTGCCGCCTCGCGCACTATCGGTTATTACGCTCACATGGGCGCCAGGTAGTGGTTGCAAGCTGCTCCACAAAGAATCCTCACTAAAATCGATCCCCCACAATGATCTTGCTTCTTCCCGATTTACAAATAAAAGTTCAATCTTAGACAAGAGTTCTAGTAGTTTGTCTCTATGTTCGATTTCTTTGGTTCCAGGGTTTAGTGCAATTCTTATCTTCTTTTTATTAGCCCAAGAGATTAAGTTTTTAAGCAACTCCATGTTCCCACCAAGTGAAGATATATACAGCCATTTTGTCTCTAAATCTTCGAGTGGTAAATCTCGCTTCGAAAGCATAGCTGATGCCCCCCGATGAACCATAATGCTTCGCCCGCCATCATCTGCAATTAAGATAACTGATACCGCAGTCGTCTCATCTGCCTCCTGAACTAGATATCTTGTATCAACCCCATCTTCTTCTAATTCTTTGTGAATTAGAAGCGATTGAGGGTCATTTCCCATTTCGGCAATTACTGCTGTTTTTAACTCTTTTCTTGCAAAAGATACAGCCGTGTTGGTCGCTCCACCACCTGTCGTTATCACTACTTGTTCCACCTCCATTTTCCCACCATAAACCTGGCACATCGCAATTCCACCCGGCAGGTCATTGGACTGCACGACTTTAAACTTGTCCGAACGCATAAAAATATCTAGCACCGCCGCCCCAACCGTTACCACATCATAATTTGTCATAGGTGTAGTCTATCACAGCTTTTTTGAGGCTAGGAGTATCCATTCCCATTGTTTTATATACCTCTTCCCAGTTGCCACTCACTCCAAACCGATCATTTATTCCAAGTCGTAGATGTTTAATCCCAACTTGCCCTAATGCCTCAGCAACTGCGCCTCCCAACCCACCACTTATCTGATGATCCTCTATTGTCACAACTCTTCCTGTACGTTGTGCACTATAAATTATAGTTACGGAATCTAAAGGTTTGATCGAGCTCGCGTTAATTACTTCACACTCTATCCCTAGCGTGGCCAACTCATTAGCAATAAGCAGGCTCTGATGTACTTGAATCCCACACGCAACAATTGTTACATCTCTCCCTTCTCTCAAAATATGCGCCTTCCCAATCTCAAATTCATGTTTTTTTAAAAACAACGGTGTATCAGGGCGACAGGTTCTGATATAAACAGGCCCACTATGTTGATAGGCTGCGACTATTGCACTCTCACACTCCTGTGCATCAGCTGGTGCCAAAACTACCATATTAGGTAAAACTCGCATAAGCGCAATATCTTCCGTTCCCATATGTGACGGGCCATTAACCCCTACCGATACACCTGCATGACTTCCAATAATTTTTACATTCGCTTTTGAGAGTGCAATTGAAACTCTTATTTGCTCCCAATTTCTGCCTGGAGAAAAAGTGGCATAACTCGCCATAAACGGGACCTTCCCGACAAACGAAAGTCCTGCCGCTACCCCCGCCATATTCTGTTCTGCCACCCCTACTTCGACAAATCTATCCGGGTGTTGCTCCGCAAATTCCTGGATTTTTACACTTTCTGCCAAATCAGCAGATAGTACTACTACCCTCTCATCTTCCGCGATACTTTCCAGTCCTGCCGCCACCCCCGACCTTATTGCTCGCAACTCTGGTGTAAGCCACGTAGGAAGAAGTAGGTCATTATTAATACTCATATTTCTCCAGTTCAATTAAAGCCTTTTCTAACTCAAGATCAGTTATCTTCTTATCATGCCAAGCAGGGGTGTTCTCCATAAATGGCACACCTTTTCCTGAGATTGTATTTGCAACAATCATTGTAGGACAACTATATATCTCCTTTGCTTTTTTTATCCCCTCATAAACACTGTTAGTATCATTTCCATCAACTGTTAGTGTGTGCAATCCAAAAGCCTCAAACCTTCCTTCAAGGTTTCCATAAGTTGCTACTTCTGAAATGTAATGACCAATCTGAACCCTATTTCGGTCGAGAATAAATGTTAAGTTGTCCAGTTGTCGACGAACCGCAAAATTAAATGCCTCCCAGACCTGCCCTTCTTGGATCTCGCCATCTGAGATCACGCAATAAACCCGGTTATCAAGACCATCCATCTTGTATCCCAATGCCATACCAGTAGCAACTGATACACCTTGCCCCAAAGGACCCGCTGAAACGTCTATTCCTGGAGTCGTTCCTCGCTCCGGATGACCCGGCAATCGACTACCTGCCTTCATAAAAGTACTCAGTTCGCTTCGCGGAATATATCCCACTCTTGATAAAGCCGCGTACTGTATAGGCACGTAGTGCCCACACGAAAGAACTATCTTGTCACTTGCTACATCAACCAAATCAGAAAAGTATAATGATGCGATTATCTCCGCCGAAGACAAAGGCCCGGCAATATGTCCTGCTCCTGCAGCATGGACCATCCGCAAAACATCAGCTCGCAATTCGTTGGCAATTCTCTTAATATCCTGGGCAGACATACTTACAGTCTATCAGATCAACATACTTGCAAATAAATTTTTTAGCATACGTAAAGAAATTGTGAGCGATTACCTCAAATACGCGAGTGCCAGTCTAGATGAGCAGTGCGCAATCCAGACGCTTTACGAGCGATATATGAACGAGCAATTTTAGTCACTAAAAAAATTTATTGCGAGTTAGCTCCCCTAGCTCATAAATGCCGACTCATCGCAATGTTGACAGTGTGAGTGGTCTACTTTATTTAATGAGTCTTCTAGTTTCTTCATCGTCGGCAGAATATCATCAATTCCATCCACGATTCTAAAAACATCCATCTCTTTTGCATCGATTAGCAAGTTGTCATGTATTGCGCCTATTACTGGGCGCCAAAATGAGCCAACTAAAATAAATGGCTTATGGTGTCCGTAGTAAAGTTTGGCGAGTACCCATGCCGTACCAAGCTCAGAGATAGTCCCAGTTCCACCATTAAAAAGCAGAAATACATCTGATTCCTCCATCAGCTTAAACATCCGCTCTATATAGTTGTTTGTTTTTATTTCTTTATCAGTGTTGTTAGCCAAGTATCTTCCTTCAAATCCAGTCGCATTTTCTGGGTAAAAAGTCACAGACACTGTTTGCCCATTCACACTCTCGGCTCCTCGTGTTGCGGCATCCATTACCCCAGGTCCACCTCCATTAACCACTACATATCCTAATTTCGCCAACTTTTTTGCTGTATGAAAAGCTGCCTGGTAAGCTGGGTGGTCTGGTAATACCGCCGCATCTCCAAAAAATGCCACCTTCTTAAAGTTCACTTGCTTCTTCTTATCCATGATTAAATTCTCCTCTCCAATAACTACTATTTGTGCCAGCTTCATCTGCTCCAGCCTGAGTCGCCAGCTTATATGTCTCTGGATTAATTCCCCCATCTACAATAATCTGACCACTATATATTTTTCTAAGCTCTTTAATCTTTGGTAGCACTCTCATATCAAATTTAGACCCGCTAGTTCCAGGTGGGATTTCCAGTAGTATTATCGCGCCAGCAAGACTCAGGGCTTCGCGCTCTATTGCTTCAATTGGAGTTTCAATCTTCAAAGCCAAGCCTCCTAAAACATCTGTTCCATAATCTTTAACAGTTTCTAAGTATCTAACTTGTGATCCCATCCTCTCTATTTGCGCAATTAATCTCTTAGGTTTTAGCGCCACACACTCTTCAATATATTCGGTTGGATCATCTACTAGCAAATGCATGTCTAGACTAATTTCTCCGAAGTTAATTTCCTGCAAGTCAGCCGGAGAGATAGATAGTAGATCAGAAAAAAGCCCATCACCAATATCAATATGTACGCGACTCTCGCCCGTGCTTCGAAGCAAGTCTATCTTTTCGCGAACCACATCCAAATCAGATTCCATTATAATCGGCGTAATCATAAATTAACCCTCATGTTTGCCATTCTCATTCTGCGTCGTTCGTATCTCTCTCTCTTATCTGCCTCTGTTTGTAAAAATAGGCTCACCCTCTCCAGGGCTTCGTTATGTGTTAACCAATTAACAGGCAACACGAGCACATTCGCGTCCTCATGTTCTCTGCCTTGTATTGTTACTTGTTCGTTGTAGGCAATAATTGCTCTCACACGCGTAAAGCGATTTGCCACCATCTCTACTCCATGTCCGCTTCCACATAATAATATTCCCATGTCTCGCCCGTCACTCCCATGCACCATCTCACCCACCTTTATGGCCGGGTCTACATAATCGTCATCCGGGTCAAGTATAAAGTTACCCACGTCTTCTACGTCGTAACCCTGTTCAATCAGCCACACTTTAATCTGTTCTTTTAGCTCAAATCCCCGGTGGTCAGCCCCAATATATATCATGCAACCATGCTACCACGAAACCAAACACTGTATCAAAAGTGTGTCTGGTGAGATGATTTTCAACCCGGAGCGCTTCCTCTGGTACCGCAGGTAGTCAGATAGCTGTGAGGATTGCAAAATCGATCGCCAAACACACAAAAGAAACTAAAACCATTCTGGACTCACAAATTTAATTAGCGCCGAAGTAACTAGTTGTACGTATGCAGTCTTGCGATCCAACTTGCCCTTAGTAAAAATCCCAATCGCCCCCGACTTTTCTTTTACATTATCCTCTCCAGTTAGTTCGTTCATTATTGGCCCGAGTTCTCCCCCAGCCCTTATCTTGTCGGCAATGTTCTTGGGTAGTTCAAAGTATAGTCCTCCCCCCATTCCTTTTTTCCCATTTTTATCCACCACTACACACCACGCACATTCAAACAATGATTCCCCTATCATAGTTACGCCCCCTTCAAGCCCCACCCCAAAATCTCCATATTCGAGTGCAGCTAGCGCCCTGTTTGTCGCACCCCGCACCGTCTCCTCTTCACTCATTGGCTGCTCTGCAATTCCAGACGACACTTTTTGGCTCACAACCTCACAGTCTCGAAAATATTGTCCAAAAGCATCCCTCACCGCTCCGACTTTGACTGGATTCTTACTTCCAACAATTACTCGCATAGTTCAATAATTGTATATGATATTCCGATATTCTGACATTCCGACTCGCTGAGTATTCTGATTGTCCGACCTATATCATCCCCAATTGTAGCTTGCCCTCTTCCGACATTCTTCTAACACTCCAGGCCGGCTCCCAAACAAGCTCTACAGTCACTCTGTCCGCTTTTAGTTCGCCTAGTGCTTTCTTTATTAGTTTATCGATTACTGGTGCGAGTGGACAGCCTGGCGTAGTCAAAGTCATTATCACTCTAATCTCATTCTTTTCAATCACAACATTATAAATTAGACCCAAATCCACAATATTAATGTGAAGTTCCGGGTCCATGACACCTCTTAACTTATCCATAACAATTTCTTTTGTTATCACAAACTACATTATACTAACTTCAATATGCAAAAACCGACACTCGGCTGGCAATCCTAGAGTCCGCCATTTCCCACCTGGCCGTACCTTCCTCTTGGTCTCGACTCTTGAATAACTTGTGATACATATTGGACTTTTGATGGGTTTCCATCGAAAGGAAAATATGCGTGTCCAGCCAGAAAAATCTAGACGGCGGTACTTGTTTG
>QEVC01000022.1 GCA_003576945.1 Candidatus Microgenomates bacterium | reverse complement strand
TCCGGTGCCACTGACATAAGCATCAGGAGCGAGTCCTGTGCACGAAGTATCATGACCATCTGTCTGGGAGATGTAGTAGGTAGCGGCGTGGGCGGAAGAAGGCTGGGCGGTGAGAATAAGCGTAGCGATTATGATTAGGAATTTGACCAGTCTATTCAACATAGGTTATATCTCCGTAAAAGGCTTATATACTGGTAGCATAGCAGTGGAATGAGCTTATGTCTATAAACTAAGAGATGAGAGCCGACGCTTTTCTTTGGGGAACTTTGCTAAATATGCCTGGAGTGTTAGGTCGACTGCTTGGTCAAGTGTTAGGTGGTCAGTTGAGATAACTAGGTCATAGTACCAAGGATTGTAGGGGTTTTTACCGAAATATTGCCTGATAAAGCGATGTCGCTCGGACTCTATTTTTCTTACCCAGGACTCTGCCTCGACTTTGGTTTTTTTACCCTCATATTTAAAAGTATTTTCGATACGGGTTGCGAGACTCGCCGTAATCCGGACATTCAAACATTTTTCTGGTGGCAGGATATGATTTGCGCCGCGCCCCACTATTACTAGATCTCCCTTTTTGGCTGCATGGGCGATGACTCGTTTGAGGTGATTTATGTAGCGAACGTCTGAGATATAGTTTTTGTTAAAGATGCTGTGGAGGGTGTCGCTAAGCCAACTTCTGCTGTGTTCATCAACATTTTTAAATTCATCAACAGGAATATTTAATTCCTCGGCGAGCTGGTCCATAAGTGCTTCGTCGAGAAGTTGCCATCCTAGTTTTTTGGCAAGCTTCTTGGCGACGATGCGACCACCACTACCAGGCTCACGATTGATGATGATATCGGGGTGATAAACGTGCTTAATTTTATGCTTGGCAACTCGTTCGGCGATTGATTTTTGAATCGTTTTTTCGACTAATCGATCCATGAATGGAAGCATAATATTAGTTTATAGCACATGGTCAATAGTAGATAGTCGTAATTGGTATGTATTGGGGTAAAATAGAGTTATAGCGTCTATCGTTCAACGGATAGGACTACGGTCTTCGGAACCGTTAATGGGGGTTCGATTCCCTCTAGACGCACTGTCGCTTTTTCTCTAGTATTTTGCGATAACTATTGGCGAAGCGGTGCGCCTCGTCTCTTAGTTCTTGTAAATGTCGAAACCCAAGATCGTGCCTATCTGGTTGAAGTTTTTTAAACTCACCATTAGTGGTCGGGATAACTAAGTGATCTGGATGTTTGGCGAGCCCGATGTAATTGATTGGAGTTGGTAATTGATCAAATAACTCGCGCAGACGACGTAGCTGTGGGGTCCCGCCGTCTATCACGATGAGATCGGGGTGATCCCAAGTAGTATTTTTGAGTCGACGAGATAGAGCTTCGGCGAGCCTGTCAAAGTCATTGTTGGCACGAGGATTTTTGATTTTAAAACGACGATATTGTCCGCGATCGAGTAGACCACCAACAGAGACGACCATGCTTACCACACTATCGTAGAAGCTATTATTGCTGGCATCGTAGCACTCAATCCGTTTGATAGTATTAGGTATTTTGTATACTGAATTTAGTATATTGACTAAACTGTCAATTTTTTGCTGTGAAGTATTATAGGAGATTGTCGTATTTTCTCGAAACGTGTGGTGTGAGATAAAGCGGGTAAAGCGATTAATCTTGTTACGGAGTTTGAGGGCTGATTCAAAATCTTGATTGGCGGAGGCCACCTTGAGATCACGATGCAGATCTTTGATGACCGGGTCGATATTGCCAGAAAGAATTTTGATTACCTGAAATATTTGTTTGCGGTATTGCTTCTTTAAATTTTGGTTATTAGTTGCTTGGATCGTGGCAGGACAGGGGTCACATAGACCTATTTTACTGTAGAAGCACTTATGTTTGCCGACTTTTTTTGCCATACAAAATGGAATTAGACGACGGATGACACGTAAGACTTCTTCGGCGATGGCGGTACTGGGGAAAGGGCCGAAGAAATTGTATCTAGTAATTTGTATTTTGAATTTTGTATTTGTTAGCTCGTGGGCGCGGGCAAAGCGAGGTCTGGGATAGGGATCGTTAGTGTCGATTACGATGTAGAGGTAAGTTTTGTCGTCTTTCCAGATGCGGTTATACGGTGGCATGTGCTCGCGGATGAGCGATGCCTCGAGTAGGAGTGCCAGAAATTCGGAGTCGACCTCGGCGTACCTTATCTCGGTTGCCGCGCCGACTATCGCTCTTTCCTTGTCATCTAATTTGGCGTTTTGAGCATGGCTGGCCAGGCGAGTTTTGAGGTTGATAGCCTTACCAATGTAGAGGAGTTTGTCTTTTTGCCAGTATTGATACACCCCGCAGGTAGAGGGGGCGACTTTGTGATCAGTAATTGCTTTCCAGATCAGATTAGGCATGGAGATATTTTTTAAGATACTTTGCGGTATAACTCTCTTTGACTTTAAGAATATCTTGGGTTGGGCCTTGGAAGAGGATGTTACCTCCACCCATACCACCCTCGGGGCCGAGATCTACCAGATAGCTACAGTTTTTGATGACATCCATGTTGTGTTCGATAACAACTACAGTATTGCCCTTTTCAACTAATCTTTTGAGAGTGACAAGTAGCTTTTTGATGTCGTCAAAGTGTAGACCGGTGGTTGGCTCATCTAAGATGTAGAGAGTGCTGTTGCCTTCGCGTTTGCCTAACTCAGAGGCAAGCTTAATCCGCTGGGCTTCACCACCTGATAGGGTCGGACTGCCCTGCCCGATCTTGAGATACCCGAGACCAACGTCACTGAGAAGCTGAAGTTTTTTGTAAATCTTGGGATAGTTTTTGAAGAAACTAACCCCGTCTTCGATCGTCATGTTGAGTACGTCAAAAATAGTTATGCCCTTATACTTACACTCGAGCGTTTCATGGTTATATCTTTTGCCTTCGCAAACATCACAAGTCACATAGACATCAGGGAGAAAGTTCATTTCGATCTTGATTACTCCCCCACCCTGACATTTTTCGCAGCGACCGCCTTTGATATTAAACGAGAATCGTCCTTTGTCAAAACCGCGTAACTTGGCTTCTTGGGTGCTAGCAAAGAGGGTGCGAATGTCGTCAAAGAAACTTACATAGGTCGCGGGGTTACTGCGAGGAGTACGGCCAATCGGACTTTGATCAACCATGTAGACACTCTTGAGATAATGATAGCCATCGAGTCGATCGTAGGTCCCCATTTCGTCACTCCAAGAGCCATCGAGGTAGTAGCGGAGAGTCGGATAGAGAGTTTTGGTAATAAGCGTACTTTTGCCACTCCCAGAGACCCCAGTAATACCGATTAGGTTGCCGAGGGGTAAGTTAAGTGTGACATTTTTGAGATTATGAGAACGTGCCCCAATGAGTTTTATAGTTCCAAGGTTAAAGTTGCAAGTTTTTATCTCAGAGGGGATTGTTTTGGTACCTGATAGGTACTGGCCTGTGAGAGAGTTTTGATTGGACTCTATTTCTTTGAGCGTACCCTGGGCGGTAATGTGTCCACCGTGAATGCCTGCTTGGGGTCCTAACTCGACCACGTAATCGGCCGCGCGAATAGTCTCTTCGTCGTGTTCGACCACGATCAGAGTATTACCGAGATCTACCAAGTGTCTAAGACTTGCAATAAGCGCGTCGACGTCACGACTGTGCAGTCCGATACTGGGCTCGTCGAGCACGTAGAGCACGCCCGTTAAACCAGTACCAATCTGGCTAGCTAGTCTGATCCGCTGCTGTTCGCCGCCACTGAGGGTTTTACTTTTACGAGCGAGATCAAGGTAACCCAGTCCAACATTGTCTAAGAAGGAAAGCCGGGAAGTTACTTCTTTGATAATCGATCCGGCAATAGTGGTTTCGTAGGGGTTTAAAACGGTTTTGATATGCCGTTCAAAATAACGTCTTAAATCCGAGACGCTTTGGTTGGTCATCTCGATAATATTGAAGTTATCAATGGTGATCGCGAGGACTTCTTTTTTTAGTTTCATCCCCTGACAATCTGGGCAGATTTCACTCCGCATGTACTGACCGAGGTCTAGCCTCGACCATTCACTGGTAGTTTCGTGATATTTTGACTCTAGCCGCGGGATAATGCCATTCCAGACTTCTTTGATGCTAGTGACCTTACCCTGCATGTTGTGACCAACTACTTTGTATTCTTTGTGATTACCATAGAGAAGAATAGATAGGTCACGCTCGGAAAGCTCGCCGAGGGGGGTGGTTAAGCTGACGCCCTCCTCTCTGGCCATCGTATCAACGAGGCGGGTATACCAAGTCTCGGCTAACATGAGGCGGTTGAGTGGGAGGATGCCACCTTGGTTATAACTAAGTTTTTTGTTGATCACGCGCTCAGGATCGATCTTCTCGATTACGCCCAACCCTTTACAGGTAACACAAGCACCGAGGGGTGAGTTAAAAGAGAACATTCTGGGTTCAATTTCGGGTAGAGCATGCCCACAAACTGGACAGGCATAATTTTCGCTATAGAGGACTTCGGCATGCTCAGTCTTGAGGATTGCGAGGCCGACTGAGAGCTCGAGGGCTAATTGAAAATTGGTAGTAAGCCGTGATTTTAGATTGCTTTGGTAGACCTCATCTTTGAAATCTTTGTGGGTAACCGAGATGCGATCCACGATCGCGGAGATGGTGTGAGAGTTGGCTTTAAGAAGCGTAATATCGTCTCCAAGGGAGTACTTTTTGCCGTCTATGAGCACGTCGCCAAAGCCTTTGGATCTTAAGTTATCTAAAAGATCTCGGAATTCGCCTTTTTTGCCACGGACGACAGGCGAAAGAATTTGAAAAATGTGAGGTTTGGTTTTTTCTGTCTTTACTAGAGTTCCGATCTTTTCTTCGGCGCGCAGGACGATCTCGTCGAGACTAAGCTTGGTAATCTCGGTGCCATCATTGGGACATTTGGGGTGGCCGATCCGAGCAAAGAGCAATCTTAAATAATCGTAAATCTCGGTAGTTGTGCCGACCGTACTACGTGGGTTATGGCTAACTGTCTTTTGATCAATACTAATACTAGGCGAGAGACCATCAATACTCTCTACCTCCGGTTTATCCATGAGTCCCAAGAACTGTCTAGCGTAACTAGAGAGACTTTCGACGTACCTCCTCTGACCTTCGGCATAGATGGTGTCAAAGGCGAGACTACTTTTGCCACTACCGGAGACTCCGGTCATGACCACAAACTGATCTTTGGGGATATCTAGGTCGATATTTTTGAGATTGTGCTGTCTCGCACCTTTAATCCGAATATAGTTCATAAAGTTTAAAGTTTATAAAGTTTGTAAAGTTAATTTTCTCCTTTGAGCTCTCGCAGCTTATCACGAACCTGGATGGCGAACTCAAACTGCATGTCACTGGCGAGCTTTTTCATGTCTCGCTCGAGTCGTTTGATCCAGCGAGCTTTATCCCTGGGAGTTAGGGCAGTTATATCTAGTTCTAGTGATTGTTTAGTCTCGACTGAGCCTAGCGTGTCCCAAACGGCCGTGCTCTCAGATCCGTCGATAATGCGCTCTCTAAGAGGCTTATTGATATTACTGGGAGTGATATTATGCTTTTTGTTAAAGGCAACCTGATAAACTCTACGCCTTTTTATTTCGGAGATAGCTTCACGCATGGAGTCGGTGATTTTGTCGGCGTAGAGGATAACTTCGCCTTTGATGTTACGTGCCGCGCGACCCATGGTTTGGATCAAAGAGACGCGGGAGCGGAGGAACCCCTCTCGATCGGCATCGAGGATGGCGACTAGAGTTACTTCGGGTAGATCCAGTCCTTCACGGAGTAAGTTAACACCAATTAGCACGTCAAATTCGTTTTTACGTAGTGAGTCGAGAATGTCGGTACGCTCTAAGGTTTTAATGTCACTGTGGAGATAACTGGCTCTAATCCCCTGTTCTTTGAGATAGCCGGTTAAGTCTTCGGCGGTCTTTTTGGTGAGAGTGGTAACTAGGACCCGCTCTTCCTTTTTAGCCCTGAGTTTAATTTCTTTGATAACATCTTGGATTTCGCCCCCTTCGGCATTGCTCAGGGCGTCGCCGCTCGCTGGCCTAATCACGACCATCGGGTCGACGATGCCGGTAGGTCTAACTAGTTGTTCAACTATTTTCTCTCCGGCTTGTTCGAGCTCCCAAGAATCGGGAGTGGCAGAGACGTGGATAAAATGGGGTGGGATTTTATAAAATTCGTTAAATTTGAGTGGTCGATTATCCATGGCTGCCTCGAGGCGGAAGCCATAATCGACAAGAGTTCTTTTACGAGCCTGATCCCCGTTAAACATGCCTCTGATCTGAGGAATTGTCATGTGAGACTCGTCAATAATGCAGAGCCAGTCGTCTCCGTAGCGATGCTTAAAATAGTCGGGAAGCGCATAGGGACGCTCACCGATCGCGCGTCCATCAAAGTAGCGACTATAGTTTTCGATACCATTAACAAAACCTAGTTCTTTCATGGTTTCGAGGTCGTAGTTGGTACGTTGGAGTAATCTCTGCGCTTCGATCAATTTGTTAGCATTTTTGAGCTGGGTATACTCTTTTTCGAGATCGCTTTTAATCTCGGCTTCGACTTTGAGAAATCTTTCTTTATCTAGGAGATAGTGTTTGGCGGGATAGATGACGATGCCGATTTTAGTATTTGGTATGTTGTATTGAGAATCTTGTATATACTTGCCACTAATGGGATCAAACTCGGTAATTTTTGTGACTGTGTCGTTGGCTAGGCTTACACGATAAGCGGTATCTTGGTAGGCGGGGTAAATATCAAAGTTGCCACCACGCAAACGAAATGTTCCACGGGTAAACTCAAATTCACTCCGGCTATACTGCATTTTGATTAATGATTCGCCGAGGGTTTTCCAACCAGTTTTGAGTCCTTGGTAGATTGGGAGCTCAAACTTGCCGTATTCCCGTGGGTCACCAATGTTGTAGATACAGGAGACGGAGGCGACCACGATGACATCATTTCTGGTCATAATGTTGGTCGTGCTTTGGAGCCTTAATTTGTCGATTTTGTCGTTAATATCGGCGGTTTTTTCGATATAGGTATCACTACTAGGGACATAGGCCTCGGGTTGGTAGTAGTCGTAGTAGCTGACAAAATAGGAAACAGCATTGTCGGGGAAGAAATCGCGCATTTCTTGATAGAGCTGGCCAGCGAGTGTTTTGTTGTGTGAGATGATTAAGGTCGGTTTTTGCGTTGCTTCGATGACTTTGCTCATAGTGTAGGTCTTGCCACTGCCTGTGACACCCAAAAGAACCTGATTTTTGACACCAGCAAGCACCCCCTCACTTAAGGATTTAATGGCTTCAGGCTGGTCACCTGACGGGTTGTAGGGAGACTTGACTGTTAGTCGCATAAACAGTCTAGTATAACATGGGTTTCGGGTATTGTTCTAGGGGTCACATCGTAGACGTAATCTGTAACCGTCAAATAGAGTTTGATATAACCCTGCCAGAGCTACAATCATTCTACGCCGACATGGGTATTACCCTTGATTTTGCTCAATAAGCTCAAGCAAATCTGGGAACTCTCGATAAGAATCACCCATAGTGCCGACACTAAAGTGTTTCTGTCCATGCTTGACGATAAGTTCCCCGTCTAGTTGTTTTGATAGATACTCTGCGTGTTCCAATGGGCAGTATGGGTCGTTGTCAGAATGGATGAAAACAAATCTCTTTGCTTTGGATTTGATTTTCTCAAAGTCGAAAGGTTTGAGGAATAGATCGCTGAGTGCATCCCATTTTAGGTCATTACGAAAAGCACCTACGAGATAGCACGTACCCACATTCGTTCCTTCTGGTAGTGCCTCTAGCAGTCCCAATATCTCAACAGCTCCAGACGAGTGACCGATAATTATTGTCTGTTGGGTAAACTCCCAGTCCTTATTTGCGAATAGAAAATCGTTGTACCTCTGAATGTTTGGTTTGTTTGCCCCAGGCAGATCAGGAACCCAAACTTCGTATCCTTTATGTTCAAGTTCTACCCTGAGCCAGTCAAACCAGTTTACCTTTGAATGACCGTCAGTCCCGTGCAAAATGAGTGCATTTTTCATTTTATCCTTTCACAAGTAGATATAAAGTTATCGAGTAAGTCGTTGAATACTACAGATTGCTCAAAGTTTACCATATGCCCTGAGTTGGCTATTTTGTGAAGTTGAGCGCTAGGTATCCGTTCCACAAGGATTTTGGCTATATCGTGATAGTAAGCTAAGTCCAGTTCACCTAAAATGATTTGAGTTGGTACACGTATTTCACCAAGTCTATCGATGGCGGACGGATTGAGTTTGGTGCGTGGATCGTCATTGAGCCAATGCCAGCCTGAGTAATCTGTCACTAACTTTTTGAGCGACTCAAATACCACACTTTTGTCTTTGACTGATGAGAATACGGAATGATTTAGCCAGTTTTGTTTGGCTTGCTCGATGCCCTGCTCTTTTGCGTACACTCGCCAATTGACGGTACTAGAGTAACCGCCGAGCGAGGTGTCGGCGAGAGTTAGAGATAGAATGGTCTCTGGGTAAGTCAGAGTGTAGTCAATAGCTACTTCGCCACCGAGGGATAAACCTACGAGATGCACCTTTTGTATTTTGAGTTCATTGATGAGGTTGTGCAGATCCTCAACGTGGCTGTAAGGACTTTCGGGTAATGGCGATTTTCCAAACCCACGCATGTCATACGTAATAACCTGATGAGTTTTGGTAAAGTGTTCGAATTGAGGTTGCCACATCCTTGAATCGAGTGAGAATCCGTGAACAAAGATAACAGGAGTACCTTGCCCGCCAACTTGATAATTGAGATTTGTTGTCATGTGCTTATTGTATTACGAAAAGCTAGGTAAGTACCCAACTCAGTGGTACGGTCACAAAGAGATGGTTGCCTTGAGCGGAGTAAGTTTAGTTAGTGGTCCTATGATCCCCCTCTTTTCTATCTCGTTTATGATTTTGGCTCCGCGATTAAAGCCTATTCCCAAGAACCAAATACTTCGGAATCCAGTAAGATTTCTGTGGCTGATATGTTGGACGATAAGCATATTATTTCAGCTAGGATAGAGGATTCATTTTCTCAACTTAAAGAAAAAATAGATGTTGCATGTGTATTTTAATTTATTATTCCGATTAATGAGCGCGATGTTTTTTTCGCTCTATTCGAAGTATCTTATCTTGTAATGGTCAAATTTTGTTAACACTAAGCGATAAAGAATTATATGATGATGTTTTTAATACTATGATGCTATGAAAGAAGTACCGATCAAGTAGGATAATCTCCCAAGTTAACAAATACTTGGGATTTAACCCAAAGAAAGGTACTTATGCTCTATACA
>QEVC01000005.1 GCA_003576945.1 Candidatus Microgenomates bacterium | reverse complement strand
TTCACTGGTATAATGAGGTGCGACCCCACCAATCGCTTGGTTCACTAACGCCTGCTCAATTTACAAGGCAATATTCCAATATGTATGCGACGTGAACACAAACTGGACGAGTTGGGGATAAAAGGGTAGAATGACATCTACCATTAGAAAACACGCAAATTATTTATGTGCAATACCGCGTCATTTCAGACCAAACAGATAGTTGTCCAATAAAGGTTAACTTTGTTTCTTGCGTTTTTTCTAGGGTTATTATAGGTAGTTTATAGGACTTTTGTATATGAGTTTACTCTTAAAATCATTATTAAATACATTCAAAAAAAATAAGCCACAGGCCAAGGTTGCTCAACCCAAGGTAGAGGTGAAAAAAGAAGATAAAAAGGTTGAGAAGGTAGTTGCAGCTCCGCAGGAAAATAAAGCAATAACCAAGGAGGCTGAGGCAACCGCTAAAGAGATTATTAATTTTGCCCGCGAAGAAGCCGAGAAAATTAGAAGTAGCGCTAAAGCCGAGATGGACGAACTCAAACGCTCCCTGAAAAACATCGAAGATAAGCTAAAGTCAGACGAAGCCAATCTGCGTAGCAAAGCCGATACCCTCGCTCGTACCGAAGCTGATCTCTTGGCTAAGAATAAATCACTTGAGGAAATAAAGACTCAGATCGAAGAATTAAAAAAGAAGCAGGTTGAAAAACTCGAAAAAATCAGTAGTCTAACTCGTGACAAGGCTAAGGAAATACTGCTCGAAGCAGTGGACAAAAAGCTAACCCGCGAAGTCGCCGAGCGCATCCGTGAAGCCGAAGCCAAAATCAAAGAAGAAGCCGACCAAAAAGCACAGGAAATCCTGGTCGACACAATTTATCATGGTGCCACTGACTATGTAGCTGAATATACGATTAGTACTGTCAAAATCCCAGATGAAGATGTTAAAGGCCGGATTATAGGTAAGGATGGTAGAAACATTAGAACCTTTGAGAAAGTGACAGGTATCGACATCGACATGGACGAAACTCCTGGAGTAATCCGCCTATCTAGCTACGACTCAGTTCGCCGTGAGATTGCGCGGGTTTCTTTAGAGCGGCTTATCAAAGATGGTCGCATCCAACCCAGTAGGATCGAAGAATACGTCGCCAAAGCCAAAAGAGATATTGAAAAAATCATGTTCGAAGAAGGTAAGAGGCTTTGTCACGCCGTTGGCGCCTACAATGTCCCTCACGAATTAATGGCAATGCTCGGACGCTTTAAGTACCGTACCAGTTATGGCCAGAACATGCTCTCTCACACCCTCGAAGAGACCAAGATGGGCATGAAGCTCGCCGCCGAGCTAAAAGCCAATGTAGACATTGTCAGGCTTGGTTGTCTATTCCACGATATTGGTAAGATTGTGACCGATGAAGAGGGTAGTCACGTCGAGCTTGGTGTCAAATTACTCCAAAAATATAACATGCCCAAGCCAGTGGTGGACGCAGTCGCGCAGCACCACGAAGACACTGAGTTCACGAGCAAAGAGTCTATCCTGGTCTATATCGCCGATGCCATTTCTGGGGCGAGGCCTGGTGCTCGTTACGAAAATATCGAAGAGTACGCGAACCGTCTTAGGAGCATTGAAGATATCGCGATGAGTAAGCCCGGTGTCTACGAAGCTTACGCTATCAGCGCTGGTCGTGAGGTCAGAGTTATGGTCGATCCCGGTAAGGCAACCGATGACGAGGCCATCAGATTAGCAAGCGACATTAGAGATGAAATTAAGGCTAAGGTCACCTATCCTGGTACCGTCACTGTCACGGTGATTAGGGAACTTAGATCTCAACAGGTCGCCAAATAACATTAATTATGTAGGGGCTACCGATGCGGTCGCCCATTGAAAGGAAAAAATGAAGAAATCAGATTTCTATGACATCGTTGCCAAAAATGCCCACATGACTAAAAAGACTGCCAAAGATGCTATCGATTCATTTTTGAGTGAAGTTGTTAAGACCTTAAAAAAGGGTGACAAAGTAGTCTTATCTGGCGTGGGAACTCTCTCTGTTGGAAAAGTCGGACCGAAGGATGTTGTTCCGTTTGGCCATAGTGACAAGCGCGTGACTGTTAAATCTCATCACGTTGTCAACTTCAAAGTTGCCAAACCGCTCAAGAAAATAATTTGGTAAGGTACACGTCATGCCAGTTATTACAGTCAAACATTTAACCAAGTCGTATCAAACTCAAAAAAAGCGTGAAGGATTAGCTGGTTCCCTGCGCGACTTGGTTAATCCGATCTATGAGGACAAGATAGCAATTAACGATATTAGTTTTTCGATCGAGCCAGGAGAATTAGTAGGTTTTATTGGTCCAAATGGTGCCGGCAAAACTACGACGTTAAAGACATTGTCAGGACTGCTTTATCCCACTAGTGGCACAGTTCGCGTGCTTGATCAGGATCCTTGGGAACGCAAGGATTCTTTTCTAAGATCAATCAGTTTGGTCATGGGTCAAAAAAATCAACTCTGGTGGGACCTCCCCGCGAGTGAAAGCTTTTCCTTAAATCGCGACATCTACAGCATTCCCGACAATGTTTATAAACGCAATTTAAAAACTCTTGTCGAAATGTTAGATCTCGGTAGTGTCCTTGATGTCCAGGTGCGCAAATTGTCACTCGGTCAACGCATGAAAGCCGAGTTAGTAGCTGCCCTTCTCCATGACCCCAAAGTCCTGTTTCTCGATGAGCCAACGATCGGTTTGGATGTTACTATGCAGTCTCAAGTCAGAGAATTTATTAAGACCTACAATCGTACTCACGACGGGGCTATCATGCTAACTAGTCATTACATGGCGGATGTGGTTGAGCTCTGTAAAAGAGTCATCATCATTAGTGAGGGATCAATTCTCTACGACGGCGAACTCTCTGGGGTTATTTCCAAGTTCAGTAGTCATAAGATAATTGAGGTTATACTCCAAGATGGGACCACCAAAACCTATAAAGTTCCAAGGAGCAAAATCGCCGAAAAAACTGCCAAGCTTATTGCTGACTTACCAATCTCTGACATTAACATCAAAGAAGTTGCAATCGAAGACATCATTCGCCAAGTCTTCGCCAAAAAATGAAAAAATATCTCTCGATTTTTTCCATCACTCTTCAGGAATACTTTGTCTATCATCTCAATATGTTTATGTGGCGAGTCAGGCAAGTCTTTGTTTTTTTATTACCATACTTCCTCTGGCGCGCTGTCTTGGGTGGTGGGGGAGATATTTATGGATATGACTTTGGGAGTATTATGACCTATCTTTTTGGCACAACCATTCTGAGGTCGCTTGTCATGGGGAGTCGCACAGTCGACCTGGGTTGGATGATCAATAGCGGCATGCTTACTATCCCCCTTATGCGTCCATTCAACATGTTTGGGTTTTTACTAACTCGCGATGCGGCTGACAAACTCTTTAACTTAAGCTTTATGTTTATCGAGATTCCTCTGATTCTACTCATCTTTCGCCCACCAGTTTTTTTGCAAGCTAATCCCTACACTCTCATGATTACAATGGTGTCTATTATCTTCGCCATTATGATCTACTTCTTCATCAACATTATCTTTGGTTCTCTCGGGTTCTGGACCCGCGATGTCTGGGCCCCGCGCTTTCTTTTGATGGTGATTCTCGAATTTGCAACAGGGGCGATGTTCCCCCTCGACATGCTCTCTAGCCTTTGGCAAAACGTTCTCCTTTGGACTCCTTTTCCTTACCTCCTCTTTATTCCGCTACGAATCTATTTAGGAAGTAGTGAAGCTATCATGTATCTAATCGGGCAGTTTATCTGGGTAATCTTGCTATATCTACTCGCGCATTATGTGTGGAAGCGTGGGTTATTACGTTATGAAGCTGAGGGAAGGTAATATGTATCAAAATAAACCGAGCTTGCCCGCCACATTGCGTAGCTATGGGCGGGTCTGGCTTAAACTGACAACACAGCAGTTTCAAAGTCAGATTAGTAATGCCAGGGGAGCTGCCGTCCTCTTTATCGCTGGCAAGCTCTTTCGCTTAAGTACTGCCTTCTTGCTCGTCTATCTCGTTGTGGGTAGAGCTAAATTGATTAGTGGCTATAATCTAGAGCAGGCCATTCTAATACTCGCTCTCTTTAACTTCTTTTCAACATTAACTCAACTCTTTATGCGCGGGATCTACGTGTTTCGTCAAAAAATTGTAGATGGTACTTTCGACTTTTACCTCCTCAATCCACTATCCGAGCTCTTTTATAGCCTCTTCAGTTTTACTGATCCCATGGATCTCCTCCTCATCATCCCGTATGGCGGGATTGTTGTCTGGGCCTGGCTTGGGGCCGGGTACTCACTAACCCTCCCACTAGTTTCTGCCTTAATTATTGCACTGATTATTGCCTTTATCATGGCAATAGCTTGGCATATCTTTATGCTCGGGATCGGAATTAGATATCTCGAAGTTGATAATACTATTATGTTGTACCGAGACTTAGAGCGCCTCGCCGCCATGCCAGTTTCAATGTATGGCAAGTGGGGGGCAGGAGTGCTGACCTATCTCTTCCCCTTTGGACTAATGGCCACCGTCCCCGCCAATCTTATTTTTGGACTCGCTAATCCATATTATTTAGTCGGTTTTGGCCTCTTGGCAATTGCTCAACTAAAACTCTCTTTATGGTTCTGGAAAAAATCGCTTCTTACCTATAGCTCTGCCTCATCCTAGTATTTGATCTGGTGGTATACTTATCTGATGTCAGTTCTTGAGGTAAATAACTTAACTAAGACATTTAAGCAATCTCCAATTATCAAGGGGATTAGCTTTGACGTGGCCGAAGGTGAAATCCTGGGGATCCTCGGTCCTAATGGTGCCGGCAAGACCACAACCCTTCAGATGCTCCTTGGCATTCTCACCCCAACTAGCGGCAGTATTAAGATTTTTGGTCAGGATATTGCTACTCACAAATCCGAAATTCTTGAATCAGTTAACTTTTCTTCAACCTACGTTGATATGCCATGGCGACTTAGCGTCAAAGAAAACCTAACTTGGTCATCTTATCTCTACCAGATTACAGATCGCAAAAAAAGGCTAAAGCAGGTAATGGAACTCTTCCGACTAGAAAAAATATGGAACATGCCAGTTGCCTCCCTATCCGCTGGCCAAAAAACGCGGGTCAATCTAGCGAGATCTATGGTTAACTATCCGCGGCTACTACTCTTGGACGAACCCACCGCTAGCCTCGATCCCGAAGTTGCCAGTTACATGCGAGAGTTTTTTGCTAAGCAACGAGCGACTTACAACAAAAGCATTATCCTAACCAGTCACAACATGGCGGAGGTCGAAGAACTTTGTGATCGCGTTTTGATTCTCAAAGACGGCTTGATTTTTGACATCGACACTCCAGCCAATCTCGCCAAAAAAATCGAGGACTGTTATTTAAATTTGCGTATCACCAAAAATGACTCAAAACTGGACGAGCTGTTGCGCAGGAGAAAGCTTACCTCGACTGTTCTTGATGGGGTCACTCGCATCGAAATTAAAGAGAAAATTCTCCCACTATTCCTATATGAATTAACCAAGCTAAACATTCAATACAGTGAAATTAATATCGATAAGCCCAATTTAGAAGACTACTTTATGAAAGTGGCAAAGGAAAAGACTGTATGAAATTTCATCGTTTATGGGGACTCTTCCTTAGGTACTATTACAATCTTCTAAGATCCTATGATCGTCTAACCGACATGTTCTTTTGGCCTGTCGTTGATCTACTTATGTGGGGACTCACCAGTCAATACTTAGTCAAAACTGGGGCACTAAATAACACAATTGTTCTAGCCTTATTGGGTGGAATAATCCTCTGGATTTTCCCATGGCGCGGGCAATACGAAATCACCGTGAGTCTACTCGAAGATCTCTGGAATAGGAATCTCGTCAACTTATTTACCACTCCCGTAAAATTTATCGAATGGATTACCACTCTAATGCTGATTGGAATCCTGAAAGCAGCCGTTTCTTTTGCTTTCGCAAGCGCAGTCGCAATCGCGCTATATCAAACCAATATTTATACCCTGGGAATAAAACTCTTACCTTGGGCAGGCATCTTAATCATTTTTGGGTGGGTATTTGGCCTGTTAGTTAGTGGGATTATTATGCGCTATGGCACCAAAATTCAGACTCTAGCCTGGACTGCTATCCATCTCATCTCGCCTTTTGTGGGGGTATATTACTCAATTAGTACTCTTCCATCCTGGGCCCAAACTATTGCGACCTATGTCCCAGCTAGTTATGTGTTCGAAGCGATGCGCAGTGAGATCGCTGGCAACCCTGTTCCATTAAATGCTCTTCTTCCTCCATTCTTGCTATGTGTAGCTTATCTTTTAATTGCACTATATCTCCTAATCAGTAGCTACAATCACATTTTAAAACGTGGACTTATTTCAGTTGAATAATAATATGGGTGCGATATTTGTCGTTGGCACAACCGGCACTGGCAAAACTAAGCTTGCTGTCATGCTCGCCAATAAATCACCGGGCAGCCTGGTTATTTCTGCTGATAGTAGACAAGTCTATCGAGAGATGGATGTTGTTACCGGCAAAGATCACCCCAAGAATATTGATATTAAAGGCATAAACCTGGTAGGTCCCAACCAAGATTTCTCGGTGAGTCAGTGGTACGACACTGTAAAACCACTATACGATAAGGCGCAAGATGCGGGGAGACAGGTAATCGTCGTTGGCGGCACTGGTTTCTATGTTCGCGCCTTAACCAGTGGTATCGAAACCTTAGTAGTTCCAATCAACCCTGAGTTACGTGCCAAACTAGAAAAGTTATCAGTGGGAGAGTTGCAGGAAATTTTGAAGCAGAAAAATATTTCCAAATTCAATCAACTTAACCACTCTGACCAGTTAAATCCACGAAGACTTGTTCGCGCAATCGAGGTTTCCTCCACTGGTCTAAATACCACCATTTCCTCAGTGCCTACTGTTACACAACCACTTATTGGACTATATTATCAAGACTTAGAGATGCAGAAAAAAGTGATTAGAGAGCGAGTTCTTGCTCGTATAGATAGTGGTGCAATTAAAGAGACAGAAAACTTGCTCTCAAAATATGGATCTAATATTCAAGGTATATCGGCTCTCGGCTACCTCCAAATTCGCAGGTATATATTAGGCGAAATATCACTAGGTGAATTAGTCGAGCTTTGGACGCTCGATGAGCTAAGGTATGCAAAGCGTCAGCTCACATACTTTCGCAAGCAAAACGTCATCTGGTATGATCGTGGTAGAATGAGTATAGAGGAGATATATGACCACATATCACGTTGAGATCACCCCCAAAAGTATTTTTTACATGCTATCGTCGATTCTAGCTATTTATATTACTTACCAGGTAAGAAGCATTCTCGTCCTGGTTTTTATCTCCTTCATTCTCATGACAGCCATCAATCCTTTAGTTCGTTATACCCAGAAGTGGAGAATCCCAACGATCCTGACAGTTTTAACTGTATATATAGCGATCATCGCCCTGTTCTCGACACTAGTTGCTTCGCTAATCCCGGCTGTAGTTAGTCAGACCAAGGGTTTGTCACAAGCTCTACCAACCTACCTCCACAACTTAGAAGACACTTTTAATACTCGCTTTGATCCTTCTTTTACTAGCGAGTATTTGGGTAGTGTCCCAAGCAACATTCTCAAATTGGCTGCTGGAGTATTTGGCAATGCCTTAAATGTCATGGCTGTTTTCTTTATGACGTATTACTTAATCGTCGAGCGCCCTCACTTGCACAAATACTTGCTCCGTCTATTCGATAACAAAAACGCAGAGATTAGAGCTGAAAGATTGGTCCATGCTACCGAGAGACAAGTAGGTGGCTGGGTACGGGGCGAGTTAATCTTAATGGTTATTATTGGTCTCTTAACTTATATTGGACTAGTTTCTCTTGGTATACCCTACGCACTCCCACTTGCAACTCTCGCAGGTTTGCTGGAGGCTGTTCCTAATCTAGGTCCAACCATCGCCGCAATTCCCGCTGTCCTTATGGGTTTTGCTGTTTCTCCACTTGTGGGGTTCGGTGCACTCGCGATGAGCATTTTGATTCAGCAGCTAGAAAATAATCTTATTGTCCCCAAGGTAATGCAGTCTGCAACCGGTACTGCCCCTCTCGCAACTATCATTGTCCTCTTGGTTGGCTATACCCTTGGTGGCGTAATGGGCGCCATCCTAGCTATGCCACTATACTTAGTCGCGCAAACTGTAATTACTGAGTTATCAACAAACAATAGCTAAGGAGGGCAGAACATGGATTTTAATCTTTGGACACGCAGTCTAAATATGGCTTGGGACCAAACCATGGGCTCATTAGTCGCCTATATTCCACGTATTATTTTTGCAATCCTCATCGCCATTTTGGGTGTTATTTTTGGTAACTATATTTCTAGTCTCATTATTAAGGCACTCCGATTAGTCAAGTTTGACCAACTCGTTCATGATAGTAAGTTCCAGCTTTTTCTCAAAAAAGCAGAGGTTACACATAAATTAGAAGATCTAATCGCTGGTGCAGTCAAATGGATCATTGTCATCACCTTCTTTATTAGCGCTACAAGTATTGCCGGGCTCAGCTCAGTAGCCGAAGTCTTAACAGGCATTCTCACCTACGTTCCGAGTGTGGTTTCTGCGGTCCTAGTGGTTGCACTTGGCGTACTATTGGCAGGATTAGTTGAGGGATTAGTTAAAGGATCACTCTCTTCCATCGACTTAAAAACAGCCCGCTTAATGGGTAAGGTGAGCAGCTATACCGTTGTAACAATCGCCATCCTCGCAGCCTTATCAGAGTTAAACATTGCCGCAAGCTTTATCAATATCCTATTCATTGGCTTTGTTTCAATGCTTTCACTTGGATTTGGTCTCGCCATTGGTCTTGGTGCGAAAGATTTGGTTAGCAAGGTCTTGGTTGAGTGGTACAAGGCTATTCAAAAAGAACTTAGAGACTAATGGTCTTTTATGACAGCGCTCTACAGCATCATTCTTGGCATCGTTGAGGGTTTAACAGAGTTTATCCCCGTATCTTCAACTTTTCATCTAATTGCTGCATCCAAACTCCTCGCACTTACTCAAAATGATTTTCTTAAACTTTTTGAGGTTGTTATTCAATCTGGGGCAATCATCTCCATCATTTGGTTATATAAAGAAAAGTTAGTCTCAAATCGACAGTTGCAAAAAAACCTTTTTTACTCATTCATTCCAACTGCCATCGTCGGCGGGGTCCTCTATAAACTAATTAAGGGATACTTCTTCGAAAACACAATTCTACAGTTGTCCGTTTTTGCACTAGTTGGACTACTCTTTATTATTTTGGAATGGTTAGTCACAAATAAACATCTCAATCTCTCAAAAAAACTTTCAGATATATCCATTCGCCACGCTCTCATAATAGGCTTATTTCAAGCCATGTCTACAGTTCCAGGTTTTTCTCGCTCAGGCTCAATTCTTCTCGGAATGCTCGCACTAGGGTATAAACGCGCGTCAGCTGCCAAATACGCTTTTATGCTCTCACTCCCCACCATTCTTGCTGCAACCTCCCTCGACCTTTATCAAAATCGATCTTTATTAAGTACAATTTCCTCAAGTGAAGTACTATATTTATTCTTGGGGACTATGAGTGCTTTTCTCTCTGCACTTTGGGTAATGCGCTGGCTTATTAACTATCTAAGTTCCCACAACCTAAAAATTTTCGGTTACTACCGACTGATAACTGCAGTCATTCTTTACTACCTGCTTTAGGGAAGAACCTTCATCGCCAGTGGATCTGCAAAGAGGGGGAGTATATTTCCACTCTCACCATAAAGCTCAACCCGGACTAGATCTATCGCCCCAATTCCAGGATGGTTAATATTAAATATTGTCTGTTGTGTTGGGGAGTTGCTACCTACGCTAAAACGAACCTGCATTTTCTTTCCTAGCGCATCGGCTCCTGGAGTCTGACTTTCAATCGCAACATTCTCGAGAGCTGTAATGCTAAGTGGTTCAGATACATAGCCAAGCTCAACTAAGCCATTTGTATATTTTGTGGCACCATTGACGACGAACTGGGCTTCCGTGGCACTAATTCTATTAAGTCCCACTTTAGTACTAAAGGTCTCATCATAGAGCAGTAGGTTGCCATCCCAAGAAGCGTCTCTTCCATTTACGCTCAGCCATACCTTGCCACTTCTAGCAGTCTCTGGGATTTTAACCTCAATAATGCTATTACTCCACCGGACGATTGCGTCACTCGGAGCTAGGGAGTTGCCGACATAGACCGAGCTACCCCATTGGTAATCTCCAAAGTTGTTGCCTATCAAAACAATCGTGTCTCCCTTCTTCCCAAAGAACATGCTGACTCTATCAAGTCTTGGTGCTTCGACAGGGTATGATGGAGGTGGGGTAACCACCGGAACATCGATTTCACCCGCTGCTCCCGAGCGGTTTTCCGTGTCCTCTTGAGCAAGTCTGACCGATAGAGGAATGATCAAAATCAAAAACAAGCCCAGGTTAAAAGTCAGTACTCTCTTCCAGGAAAGTGTTCGATTGATGCGATCGTAGATATTTTCTGTCATAGCTTTCCTCTCATTATAACGTGTGTCTGATCATTTTGTAGATTTGCCTTTTATTGTTATTGCTCGGTTTTCATGGTCAAAGTTAATCGTAAAGTCGTCAAACAACCCTTTTCTTCCTAGGATATATGTCGTCGCGTTAGATTCTGTAAATGTTGCCGGGAATTCAAAATCAACTCCACCAATCTGAATAATGATTTTGTCCATATAGGCAAACGCTGGTACACCAGAAAATCCTTGCAGCGTAATGCGCTTGGCTTTGGCGAGATCTACTCCAGTATCATGCGCTGCCTGAAGAGGGAGTGTCGAAACCACCGCACCTGAATCTAGTAGGAAAGTAGTATCAACATACCCCTCCAATGTCTTAAGCGGCATTGTTACCTTTGGTTCCTGTACAAATCCAAAGTTCTCATAAAGTGTGTTCTTATATGGGACCTTAAACTCGATGACTCCAAAATTGTTTGAGACTGTTACTTGATTAACTCCACCATCACCCAGGTTGCGAATAAGCAAAATTAAACCTATTACGAGCGCAAATCCAAATAAGGATGCAATTTTTAATATTGCACTCCACTTTGTACCAAAATCTACTCCCGTCTCACTTGCGTGAGCATCAAAGCTAACGTATGCCATAGCTTCATGCTATCATACATGTCATGACTCTGTCTCTCGAATTAATCGTTGTTTTGATTGTGCTCGGTCTCAACCTAGTCTTCACCTTTATTGTCTTTATTTCCCTGCGTCGCATGACCAGGCATTACAACACGCTAACCAAAGGAGTTGAGCCAAAAAACTTAATCAAGGCTCTAGAGGGCATTCAAAAAACACTTAGCGAACACGAAAGGGGCAATGCCATCACTCGTAAAGAGCTCACCTCGCTCGAGTCTCAGGTTAAAACCCATCTTCAAACCCTTACTCTCAAGCGCTTTAATCCCTTCGGCGACACTGGCGGGGATCAGAGTTTTCTTCTGGCTATCTTAGATGGCAACAAAGATGGTATAGTCATAACATCCTTACATAGTAGAGAAAATACTCGTTTCTATGTAAAATCAGTTAAAGGGGGAGTAGGAATAGAACACCCTCTCTCTAGCGACGAACAAAAGATTATCAAGCGTTAAGGAAATTTTTTATGAAAAATCCCATACTCAAATCACTAATCATGGCTCTACTCGCTTTCGGCTTTTCTACAGCCACTAGCTATGGGATGACGCTCTATCTTTATACACCAGACTCAGCCGGCCCCATCACTCCCGTTGCTACCCCTTCAGTTGGGGGTGGACTAAACATTGATCCTTCGGCTCCACGTACAGCCGAGTGTCCGATCAACGGCGCGATGTATACGATCTCCGAACAAAAAGTCTGGGAAACCAGAAGACCTCTCTTTGTCATGATCGAAAACTCAGTCGATGCCCGTCCCCAATCTGGTCTTGGGAGCGCCGACATTGTATACGAAGCAGTCGCCGAAGGTGGCGTTACTCGCTTTGGTGCCGTATTCTATTGTGGTGTAGCTCGCGCCGACACCATAGTGGGTCCTGTCCGTTCTGCCCGTACGCATTTTGTTAACCTCGCCTCTGAATATAACTATCCACTCTACGCGCACGTTGGTGGTGCCAACTGCAGTAGTGCTGATGGCGGCAAGACTTGTACTACTGACAAGCGCGTCCAAGCGCTCGAACAATTAAACTCTTATGGCTGGGTAGGTCGAACTGGTAATGACCTCAACCAGTTTAGTATCGGCTTTCCCACCTTCTGGCGAGACTATGAGCGGATGGGTCGCACCGTTGCTACCGAGCACACGATGTATAGTAGTACCGAAAAACTCTGGAAATATGCCTCAGGCACTCGTGGCTGGACCAACTTGGCCCCCAAGGATATGATGCCAAAAAATGCCAAGCTAGATTGGAAAGATGGTTTCACCAAGTTTACCTGGAAGGATGACGCTGCAGAGTCCGCTCGCGGCGATGTCGCCAAAATCTCTTTTGGATTCTGGGAGAGCTATCATGACTTTGATGTTACTTGGACCTATGACAAAACAGCTAACACTTATGCTCGCACCAATGGTGATGCAGCTCACAAAGATAGAAACGATGACAAACAGTTTACCGCTAAGGCTGTCTTAGCCCAATTCACCAAAGAACTGGGCCCTCTTGATGATCATAAACATATGCTCTATGAGGTGATCGGCACAGGTAAGGGAATTCTCTTTCAGGATGGTACTGCCACCGAGATTACCTGGAGCAAAAAAGATCGCGAAAGTCGAACCGTCTTCAAGGATGGCAAAGGCAAGGCAGTCGCCTTCAATCGCGGCACCCTCTGGGTCGAAATTTTACCCACCGATAATACCGTCACGTATTAAATTATTCTCGTCGTAGGGGCGGGGTCATCCCGCCCAATTTGTCACATTCGATCCATTTTGTTGTATTGCATAACGATCACCATTTTTGTACGATAAAAGAGTAATATAGTTGTACGCCCAAGGAGTTACTTATGTCTTCAATGCAAGATTTTATCGTCTCTAAAGTTCGAGTTAAACTCCTCTCGGAGTTCTTAAGCAATCCTGCCGAAATGTACTATATTAGACAACTCACTCGCAAAGTTGAGGAGGAAATTAACGCCGTCAGGCGTGAATTAATACATCTCACCAGTTGTGGCATTCTCAAAGATGAAAAACGAGGCAATCGTATCTACTACACCCTTAACAAGAACTATCTCTATTATAAAGAACTTTTGAGCATGGTTGGTAAAAGTAGTGGGCTCGGGCTCGCAATTTTCAAAACCGCACCTAAGCTAGGGCACATTAAATTTGCCATGATCTCTGGGAGGTTTTTAAGGCACATGCCTCGTGCCAAAGATACAGTTGATCTACTCTTGGTTGGCGACGTGATCTTGCCCCAGCTCGCTGATTTGATTCGTGAGACCGAAGCTAAATTGTCGCGCGAGATTAACTATACTGTTATGACCGAGGAAGAGCTCACCTATCGCAAAACTCACAATGACCCATTCATCGCTCGCATCTTGGAGAGTTCTCGCATCATGATTATCGGCGATGAAGAAGAGCTGGTAGCTTAAGTTTCTATGGCTGATAAAATTACCACCAGGATAACTCGTATTGGCAACTCCAAGGGTATTATTGTTCCCACTAGCGTGATCAAAGCCCTCTCTCTTGAAGAAGGGGATCTTGTCGAGCTAGTCTACCAAGAAGAAGTTCAGTTGTTAACAGCTAGCTTCCCGTCTACTAAGCAGTTAAAGCTAGGGGAAGGTTCATGACAATTTGTCGATTCCCTGCTATTCTAATATCTTGCTATGAAACTTAAACGAAATCTCTTCTTAATTTCACTAATTTTTGCTATTTCACTCGTACTTGCTGCCCCCAAAAACTATCCAGTTAGTTTTACGATTTTTAATCGTAATATAAGCTTTAACATCAGTTCGCCTACTCTTAAGCTTGGTAACTGGACTCGCGATCTTGAACTAAAATTAGGCCTAGATCTTCGTGGGGGTACTGAGGTGACTCTCCAAGCAGACATGAGCAATATCGCTGAAGCTGATCGCACCGATGCTCTCGACTCAGTCCGCGAAGTTATTGCCCGTCGTGTTGATATGTATGGTGTTGCTGAGGCCACAGTCAAAACCATCACGAGTGGTGGAGACTATCGCCTTTCGGTTGCGATGCCTGGCATTGATAATCCCGATGAGGCATTAGCCCTGATCGGTAGTACCGCCAAGCTTGATTTTCGAGAGCTACCAAAGAGCGCGACGGACAGTGCAACTTACGCAGATTTTGTCTCAACCGATTTAACTGGCTCTGACCTCAAGCGTGCAACTGTTTCCTTTAATCCAGAGTCTGGGGATCCTGAGGTAAGTCTGCAGTTTAGTGAGGAAGGTGGCAAGAAGTTTGAAGTCTTAACCGAAAAGAATGTGGGTAAGCCAGTAGGCATTTTTATGGATGATGTTCCACTCTCAGCGCCGATTGTTCAAACCAAAATTACCGGTGGCACTGCAGTGATTAATGGTGACTTTACCCTCGAGCAAGTGAAAAATATGGTCCTTACCCTAAATGCTGGGGCGTTACCCGTAAGTGTCTCCGTGCTTAAACAGCAAAATGTCGCCCCATCCTTGGGTGAGGGGAGTGTCAAAGCTAGTTTAATCGCGGGTGGCGTAGGACTTGTTCTAGTTGCTCTCTTCATGATTCTGAATTATGGCTCGCTCGGCTTTATGGCTTCGCTTGGTTTAATCTTCTACGGCGTCTTGACTCTCGCCCTCTACAAATTGATTCCCATCACCCTCACACTCCCTGGCTTAGCTGGCTTCATTTTAAGTATTGGGATGGCAGTCGACAGCAATATTCTAATTTTCGAGCGTATGAAAGAAGAAACCCGTAAAGGAGGTAGCTTCGCAAGTAGTCTGGAGCTTGGTTTCGGTAAAGCTTGGGACGCGATCAAAGATGCCAATACTGCCACCCTCATGGCAACCTTTATCCTCTACAATCCCTTTGATTGGTCCTTCCTCAATAGTAGTGGCATGGTTAGAGGATTCGCCCTCACCTTGTTCTTGGGTATTCTCGTCAGCCTCTTTACTGGCCTCTTCGTCACCCGCAATCTCTTACGTGCATTTATCAAAGGGAAGTCATAGCTATGAATCAAATGCCTTTAAAAATACTCGAGCCAATGAAGTACTATTGGGTTTATTTCTTGATTTCCTTGAGTGTTATCATTCCTGGTTCCTACTCACTCATTCGCTATGGACTCCGCCCCTCAATCGACTTTACCGGTGGCAGTAACATTGTTTGGCAGTTGCAGGCGGAGCTGAAGGCAGAGGATTTAGCCGCGGCAGTCTCTTCGGTTGGTGCAGTTATTAAAGAGCAACACCAGGATGGTAACAAATTAAGTATTACTACCTCGCCCCTAGAGTCTGAAGCATATCAGAAGCTACGCGCAGATAGTCGGATAGTAGAGGCAAAAATTACAGAATTAGAGTATCAAACTGTCGGTCCTAGTCTGGGTAGCGAACTGATCCGAAAAACTATTTACGGTGTGAGTCTCTCTGCCTTGCTAATTATGTTATATGTTGCCTATCGTTTTAAAGATCTAAGGTATGGTATTTCTGCGATACTTGCGATGTTTCACGACTCATTGGTGCTCTTGGGCACCTTCTCCTTATTGGGTTATTTTGCGGGAGTTGAAGTCGACACACTCTTTGTCACGGCTGTTTTAACGATTCTCAGTTTCTCAGTCCACGACACCATCGTTGTCTACGATCGTATTCGTGAACTCAAAAAGCATTATGGTTACCTTGAGTTTGAAGACATTATTAATCGGGCGGTGGTAGAAACGATGGGTAGGTCACTCAACAATAGCTTAACCATCATTTTTATGCTCCTCTCAATGTATCTCTTAGGAGGAGAGACGATTCGATACTTTATCCTAGCCTTACTAGTCGGGACCATTTCTGGTACTTATAGTTCTACTTTTACCGCCGCGCCAATCCTTGTATTTTGGAACAAGCTATCCTCAAGAAAGATGTTCAAATAAAGTGCCAAAATGTGGTTGGCATAAGCCAGATTCTGTTTTTAGTGCGATCATTTCTCTAATGCCCGCAAGCTTCGGGACTCAGGAGTGCTACTGTCTTTGTCGTCCCAGTCGTCGGTTGCAGCGGGGAGGATTGCCCGTTTCACTCCCACTAAAGGGATTCGTCACTGTTGCTCTAAACTAGCGGTTACCCGTGATAGCTTACGCTACCCACCCTGCACTCTGCTGTCTGGACTTTCCTGACTCGTCTTGCGACTCGCCCGATCACCCACCAACCACATTTGGCAAAGGTATTATAACTTATCCCAACTCCACAATTCTTTTTTCCAGATATTCTTTCGTATTCTTGCCACTATCCTCAATGATCTCTTCAAACAAGGCGTTAAGTATTTCGCCAACTTTACGACTTGGTTTAATATTAAGAATTTTCATTACGTCCGCTCCATCAACCGCCATATCTTTAAGCGATAGTGGCTCATATAGTTGTTCGCCGATTCTTTTTTGTAGCTCAGTTAGCCTCCAACTCGTAGTCTTAGCCCCACTGCCTATCCGGTCTCCGATCCGTAGCGCGATCATGTCGTGGATGTTCTCCACTCCCACTCGCCTAATAAAGCGTCTGATCGCTGAGTCTGTCATCCTGGGGTCATAATGGAACATGTGCCACCTAACCAGGGTAAAGATTTTATCTTGATCTTTCTTAGGAAGTTTCAGTCTCTCCGCAATTCTCTTGGCCGTTCTAGCTCCCACTACTTCATGATTGTGGAACGTCACCCCTCGCGGTCCCTCTGCTTTTACAACAGTCGGTTTATCAATATCATGCAGTAGGGTCGCGAGTCTAACTACCGGGTCACTACTACTACACCCACGCAAAGATTCGATTAAATGAGTATAGACGTCATGGGTATGGTGTCCTCCCTGCATGACTCCTCGGCATTTAATTAGCTCAGGTATAACAATCTCGAGTATTCCTGTATTGGCGATGAGCACTATCCCGTCCGCCGCATGTTCAGTTGCGAGGAGTTTCATTACTTCTGCCCCAATTCTTTCCCAGCTAATTTCCTTTAGGTTCGAGACAGTAGCCTTTAGTGCCACAAACGTCTCTGTCTCAATCGCAAAACCTAGCTGTGCAGCGAGCCTAATCGCTCGCATGATGCGGAGCGCATCTTCATTAAAACGCTCAATCGGCACGCCCACTGCCCTAATAACTTTACTTTTGATATCTTCTTGTCCCCCATAGGGATCAATTATCTCGCAATCATATTCCAGCTTCTTTTCTCCTATCTCCTCGCTATTCACTCTTAATGCGAGCGCATTGATCGTAAAATCTCTCCGCTTCAAATCTTCTTCTATGGTTTTGCCCCACACCACCTTATCTGGGCGTCTCTTGTCCGTATAACCACTCTCAGAGCGGTAGGTTGTGATATCAAAAATCATCGAATCATCACACTCATCCTCACTGAGCTTAAACTGTTCTTTTAAGTGTTTCCCAGCAACTTTAACTGTCCCGTACTCATTATCATAAAAACTATCCGTAAACAGCGGCTCAACCATTTCTGGAGTCGCGTTTGTTGTGATATCCCAGTCATACGAGGGTAGATTAAGAAGCAAATCACGCACCGCACCTCCGACTATTTCCGCTTCATATCCCGCTTCCTGTAACGTTTTAACGATTATGACTGCCGCTGGATGAAGTTTGAGATTCATACTAATCATTATAACAAGCGGTTATAATGAAAAGATATGGATGTTATCACAAAAAATAAACTAACTAATGAGCCGACCACCGACAATATTATTCAGTGCCTGCTAGTTGGCCGTGGTCTAACAACCCAACAAGAACAATTCCGGTTTCTCAATCCCGCTCCAGTTGATCTAGATTATCTCTACCAATACTCCGGCATACCCAAAGAAAATCTAGTTGCAGGTCAATCACTCCTAGACTCTCATTTAACAGCCAATCATGATATCTGTATCTTTGGTGATTACGATGCCGATGGTGTCACCGCCACAGCGGTCATGTATTTGGGTTTATCAGATTACATAAAACAAAAAGGTAGTAAATCTCGCCTGCTCCCATTTATTCCCGATAGACATATTCATGGTTATGGCCTCTCAAAAAAAGCCGTCGACGAAATTTTGTCTGGCGAAGCATTCAAGCTCAAGTCGCAGCAACAGTTTAGTCCCAAACTGATTATTACCGTAGACACTGGCATCGTCGCCCACGATGGCATTGCCTCATTTCGCAAGGTAGGTATTGACGTTATTATTACCGACCACCACATGATGGAAGATCATCTTCCTCCCGCTAACCACATTATTCATACAACTACTACCTCAGGGGCGGGAGTGTCCTGGATATTTGTTTCACACTTGTTGGGTGGTACTAGTTCCTACCTAGATCTTGCAACTATTGGGGTGATCGCTGACATGATGCCTTTAGTCGGTTTTAATCGAAGCCTAGTTACTGCGGGGCTTGGTGCATTAAGTAGTAGCAGTAATGTCGGTTTTTGCGCACTCAAAAATAGAATGGGTATTCCCACACGCCTACTCACAACCTATGATATTAGTTTTGGTATTGCTCCACGCATTAACGCAGCCGGAAGGATTTATAGCCCACTGGACGCCCTTCGCCTGCTCTGCACTCAGGATCAAAAAACTGCGATTGCCCTGGCTGATCAAATAGAATCACATAATCTAGATAGGCAGGCATTAACGGATAGCGCACTAACTCACGCGCTCGAGCAAGATCACACCCACAAGATCACTACCTTGATCGGACCATATCACGAAGGAGTAATTGGGCTTGTTGCTGGCAAGTTGGTGGAGCAGTTTAATCGTCCCGCAATCGTACTTAGCGAGAGCGGCAATATTGTCAAAGGATCCGCTCGCTCGGTCCCAGGGTTTAATATCACTAGTTTTCTTCGTGGTCTTAGTCCCCCCTTTTTGGGTCTTGGTGGTCACGAACAAGCAGCTGGTTTTAGCATATCTTCTGACAGCTTAGAGCAGCTCATTGCCGAGGTAAGTGAGCTAGGAGACAAAGTAATTAGTGATGAGCTATTGTTAAAACGTGAATTTGCCGATCTAGAGTTACCACTCTCTGCCTCGACCCTCTCACTCGCCAAAGCACTTACCAAACTGGAGCCCTACGGACTGGGTAATACTAAACCCCGTTTTCTTTTTAAAGATTTAAACGTCCTCGAAGATCGTGCTTTGGGTGACGCCGGCAAGCATCACAAGTTAACTCTTGAACAAGGTGGAGTCACCCGATCACTCCTCATGTTTAATACCAAATATACTCATCCAATAAATAAGCTCAAACAATGTATTGCCAGCATTGACGTAAACATTTGGAACAACAAAGAATCTGTCCAGCTGGTGGCAAATTATGTCGAAATCTAAATCAAAGTTTGTAGCTTTTATTCTCAATCAGCCAAAACCTGTGTTAATTTTTGCATCTACCTTGGCATTTTTAATTCTTCTTTATCCAGGGCACAACCTTCTCCAGCGAACAGTAATCAGTCCTGGTCCACTTTTTGCAAGAGAGAATTTAGAAATTGTTCTCGCCGACTATCCCTCTTCAGATGGTGTGACACCACCATCAGTTGCCTCAACTTCGTATATTATCCAAGACATTAGGAGTAAAACAGTCTTAGCTTCTCGTAGACCCGATACGCCGCTGCCACCTGCCTCGATCACCAAGCTGATGACGGCCATGGTTGCGCTCGATGCTTGGCCAGACACTAGTACTGTGCTTATTGTCAAAAATCAAAATCGTGCAATTGGTCAAACCATCGACCTTATAGAAGGGGAGGAGTTAACACTCGATTCGCTCCTCCACGCCCTCCTCATCCATTCTGGTAATGACGCCGCGCTCACCATTGCTGATAACTACCCCGGTGGCTACGCAAAGTTTGTCGAAGCGATGAATGCAAAAGCACTATCTCTTAGGCTAAATCGCACCTCTTTCAAGAATCCCAGCGGGATAGATCAATATGGTCATGCAACCACTGCACGGGACATTGCCACTCTCGCATCTATCGCGCTATCCAATCCATCTATTTCCAGTATCGTTAGCAAAGATAAGTACGTGATTACCGATATTACAGGTAAACATAAGCATGAACTAGAAAGTACCGACGAACTACTCACGCAGTTGCCAGGATTAATCGGTGGCAAGACTGGCTGGACTACTGGTGCTGGGGAGTGTTTTGTTAGTTACGTCGAGCGAGGAGGGCGCGGGATTATCACCGTGGTTCTCGGTAGTACTAATCGTTTTAGCGATACAACCAAGCTAGTCGAATGGGCGTATGCTCATCATGCTTGGATAGTTCCAGATGGTAGTCTATAATCAACAACATGAGAGTATCAATCAATTCTATCCTAACCCAAAAGAACCAAACAGTCACTATCGCAGGCTATGTTCACTCTATTCGCAATCAAGGGAAAATTGCCTTTCTACGAGTTAGGGATGTTACCGGCAGTGTTCAGGTTGTGACTGGGGTTTGGAATAAAGAAGTTTTTGAGTCGATCAAAGACCTATCAGTTGAATCAGTTGTCCAAGTCGAGGGATTAGTCAAAGAGAGTAAGCAAGTGCCAGAGGGTGTCGAGATTGATGCTGCTAAGATTACAATACAATCAACCGCCCTTCCTCTCCCAATACCAGTAGTCACTGAAAAAGGCGCCGAAGAAGTAGATGTCACTAAGCGCTTTGACTATCGCTGGTTAGATTTAAGAAAGAAGGAGTCTCAAAAAATCTTTCAGGTCTGGACTGTGCTCGAGCAGGGTATTAGGGAATACTTTTCCGAGAATTCTTTTACCCAGCTATATTCACCTGCTCTCATGAGTGCTCCTAGCGAGAGTGGTGCCGAAGTCTTTGAGGTCAAATATTTTGAAGGTAAGGCTTACCTCGCTCAGTCACCTCAGTTTTACAAACAGATGGCAATCGCGAGTGGCTTTGAAAAAGTCTTTATGGTCGGACCAGTATTCCGTGCCGAGCTAAGCTTTACCACCCGCCACATGACCGAGTTCACAGGCTGGGATTTTGAAATCGCTCACATCACTAGTCACCATGATGTTATGGACACTGAAGAGGCAATGCTAAAATCTGGCTTTGCCAAATTAAAGTCAAAAGGACTGATCGACGAAGAAATATCAGTACCTTTTGCTCGTATCAGTCTGGCTGATGCAAAAGCTAAATTAAAGCGAGCTGGCATCACTAGCGAAAAAGTCGGCGACCTCTCTCCTGACGAAGAGCGTGGTATATGCAAAATCGTCAAAGAAGAGTCAGGTAGCGAGTTTGTCTTTATTACCGACTATCCCAAAGATCACCGCGCTTTCTATCACATGCGCGACGAGGAGACTGGCTTAACCAAGGGGTTTGACCTACTCTACAAAGGTGTCGAGATTACAACCGGCGCGCAGCGCGAACACAGGATCGAAAAACTACTTGCTCAGGCTACCGAAAAGGGATTAACCGAAGAGGGTTTATCAGACTATCTCAGCTTCTTCCGCTACGGAGTCCCACCACATGGTGGAGTAGGTATTGGCCCAGCTCGCATTGTTGCCCAGATTCTCGGACTGCCTAGCGTAAAGGAGGCAACCTTTCTCCCACGCGATGTTAAGCGACTCAGACCCTAACTGTAAATACAGATTCACTGGTTTACGGATTAACGGATTTACGAAACAATCCTATTCTACCCACGCGTCCGATAGTGCCGGAACATACGCTACAAAATCATTGTCACCTCGGAAAACATAGACCGGTTGTAGGTATTGTTGTGGCTCCTCTGCATCATAGTATTCGATGCTAATATCTCGCACCACCGTAGTAGCTACATTCTGCTTAACATTCACCACGTATCCATTACCTGCTTGGAGTCTCTTCCATGCCTCAGCTGCCGAGATAATTGGGTAGACCGCACTAGTCTCTCTCTCGACGGGGTAGTAGTTATAATCAATATTCACAAATTGTTTATCTTCATCTCGCTGCAATGCGAGTATCACCGATATAGGCCCACGATCACTTCTTGGATAAACTACTGGGATTTCCTCAACAGGCTTTCGATATAAGTTGACCCTCACAAAATGGGCTTGAGACCGAGAGACTGCCGAGACTATCTGATCTTTATCAGCCTTAAGTTCATTCATTGTGACCTCGCCTTCTTTAATATCCTCAGGCAATAGTTCTAGTCTCGATAAGATGTTTAGCACCCTGTCTTCTGCTTGTTCATCATTAAAAATTAAGTTAGGAGTGGTGTAAGACGGCTCCACCTGCCATCTCCGGTCCAATACAAAAGCGCCAGTTATGACATTTATTGTAAATGTTGAGGGGATAGGATCAGTAGCATCCCAACGATAGGTATCTTCTGATAGCTTCAATGGCTCAGCAATAAAATCGAGCCTTGTTGCTACGCTCTTGGCAGCATCATAAGCGAGCAAGCTCGGCTTTTTGATCGGCATAAAATAAACCGTAAACTGAGTAGGCAGGTTAGTTGGCAATGCGCCAGTCCTCGTTTCCAAACTGTATTGGATTGGGATCGGTTCTTTTTGAGGAAATACGAGTTTGGGTAGTTTGCCAAACTTAACGTCAGGTGGTGGTGGTGGATCTGGGTGAAGTGTTTTCCAGTAAGTGTAAGCAGAGGTTACCACGACCCGCCCAATCATCAAGACTACTAGTCCGATCGCGCCAAATTTTATCGCTTTTCGTGCGACTATCGCTGTTTCACCGAGAGTTGCCATATGCTCTAGTATATAATACTTTCCATGACTACTCGAACTAGGATTGCTCCATCACCGACTGGCATTGCTCACTTAGGCACCGCTTACATCGCAATGCGCAATCTTGCACTAGCCCGCCAAGGCAAGGGTCAGTTTTTAATCCGTATAGAAGATACAGATCGCGAGCGTTACGTCGAAGGTGCCGTCGCTGTAATATTTGATGCCATGAAATGGCTCGGTTATACTCACGACGAAGGACCAGATTTAGGTGGGCCTCATGCTCCCTATACACAATCAGAGCGACTCGATATCTATCAAAAGTATGCAAAAGAACTGGTCATAAATAAACACGCGTATTATTGTTTCTGTACCAAGGAAAGATTAGAAAAAGTTAGACAATCACAGCTAAAAGCCAAACAATTACCACGTTATGATGGTCACTGTCGAACTCTCACGGATTCAGATATTCAGACCAATCTTCAGTCCAATTTGCCATTTGTTATCCGCTTGGCTGTACCAAAAGATGGCGTGACAATCTGTCATGACCCTATTCGCGGTGAAGTAGCATTCGAAAACGCCGGAATCGACGATCAAGTTCTCATAAAATCCGACGGATATCCTACCTACCATCTTGCTGTGGTTGTAGATGATCATTTGATGGAGATTACTCACGTTGTCCGTGGTGAAGAATGGCTCAGTAGTACCCCTAAGCATCTTCTTCTTTACGCTGCATTTGGATGGGAACCACCAGTTTTTGCTCACCTCCCAGTTATACGTAACAAAGATAAAAGTAAGATGAGCAAGCGCAAAAATGATGTTAGCATCCTTTCACACCGCGATCGCGGATACTTGCCAGAAGCTCTCAACAACTTTATGGCTCTCATGGGGTGGTCTCATCTTGAAGGTAAAGAGATTTTCTCGCTCAAAGAATTTTTGGAAGTTTTTAGTTTAGATCGTGTAACAAAAACTGCTCCGATCTATGATCTTGATAAACTCAACTATTACAACGGCTACTACATCCGCGCATTAAGTGACGAAGAATTAATTCAGCGTTTACAATCGGGCTTTATCCCAGCCGATTGTCCAATTGACCTCCTTCCAGCGCTAATGCCCTTAGTCAAATCTCGTTTAACTACGCTCCGCGATTTTGAGTCATTAACTGATTTCTTTTATCGCACTCCAACATCACCAGAGTTTAGCGAAGAGGAGCAAATTTATCTAAGTGTTGCCAAAGAGGTTTTGTCAGCCTGCGATTGGACCAAAGAGGGGATCGAGACCAAACTCGTCGAGTCGGTCAAAGCCAAGGGATGGAAGAATGGACCATTCTTTGCCGCATTAAGACTGGCCATCACTGGCAAAAAAGTGAGCCCGCCACTTACTGAGTCAATGATCATTCTCGGTCGGGATGTTGTCTTAGAGCGACTTAAGTAGTTCTTCAGTACTGACCAATTTTGATTCTTTTTCGCTCCGCTTTTTAAGCTCAACAGCGTCGCCCGTTTTTTCTGAGACCACCACTCTATAAGGGATGCCGAGTAGGTCCGCGTCTGCGAGTTTTGCTCCAGCTCCAGCACTCTCTCGTTCATCGTATAGTACTTCAATGCCAGCGAGGGTGAGTTTTGTGTAAACCTCATCAGCTCTTTTTGCGACTTCACCATTCTTACCAGCAAGAGAGATGAGGTGAACTTTAAATGGCGCAACCGATTCGGGCCAGATAATCCCACGCTCGTCATGAAAGGTCTCGACGAGTACTCCCATAGTGCGCGATACACCTATTCCATAACAACCCATGATTGGATATATTTTTTCACCTTGGGCATTGTTAATACTAATGTCAAAAGCTTTTGTATACTTTGTGCCTAGGTCAAATACATTCCCTAGCTCAGCCGCCTTGGCTTCTTCTAGCTTGGCTTTACCACACTTAGGACAATCTTCACCAGCTTTATATGTAGTTATGTCATCTGAGTTAACACACCAGTTGCAGCTTTCGCAGTGAAGAATGTGTGCTTCACCTGCCTCAGATAGTACCTCAAACTCATAACTAACTTTCTCAGTAAACGCTCCACCCGACGCTTCTGTTGCCTTAGCCGATAATCCCATGCGATTAAATATTTTAAAGTAGGCCTCTTTTACTATTTGGTAAAAGCGGTCAAAGTTCTCTTGTGTGGAATGCCAGCTATACATGTCCTTCATCAAAAACTCACGACCACGTAATATGCCACTCTTACTCCTAAGCTCGTCACGGAACTTGGAGTTGATGTGGTATACCGCAAGAGGGAGGTCACGCTCGCTATGGATCCACTCTTTAACCAGTGGGGTGACTGTTTCTTCGTTGCTTTGTGCTAGCGCGTAGTCGCGACCAGTTCGGCTCTTTACCTTAAAAAGCACATCGATTTTGTCCCATCCTCCAGTCTGTTTCCAGATCGAGCTGGGGTGCAGTAGGGGCATGAGCACTTCTTGTCCCCCGATCGTGTTCATCTCTTCGCGAATAATGTTACTGATTTTGTTAAGTACTCTAAGCCCTAAGGGGGTGTAGGTATATACGCCAGCCATCACTTGTCTTACGTATCCGGCTTGGACTAAGAGTTTGTGATTAACTGTGTCTGCATTAGCCGGCGCCGACTTTAGAGTTTTGCTAAATAGTTTTGAGTATTTCATATATTCTCCTTACATATTATTTTAGGTACAAAAAACCCTTGCACGCACCCAATAACTCGGATACATGCAAGGGTCTTCAAACGGACGTTACCACCTCGCTGTTTAACTTACTTTATCACTTCTCGCGTGACCTCGGGATACTCATCGTATCCAGCTCCAGGGCGGGAAACCCCTTCATCGCTTTTTCAATTAGTTACATTATACGGTTATTGTCAACAACTCGTCAAAAAGGGGAACAACCATCTCTTCTCTTATGTTCTTAATTTCCATCATTGTTAAGGTTTGTACATATGATTCTAGCTTCTCGATCCAAGGTGATTCTGGTCGTGGTGCTCCATATCGTCTCTCTAAATCTTCAATTCTACCCTGTATGCTCGTAACGCCATTAATACCGACCCTTAAATCGCCATACAGCGTCAGCAGTGCAGGTTTTGATAAGTTAATAAAAAACTCCTGATCCAGATCATCCCACTGGTAGGCTTTCCCTTCCTCCTTGAGGTACTGTACATATTTAGTCATCCCAACTTCTTTCAACATTGTGTAGGTAGTCTCATGCGCCTCCGTCCCGTACATTTCTCTAGTTTGCTTTTGCTCTGCCAACCATCTCTCTAGCTCATCCTCTGCCAGCCCAGATTTACCAAGATCAAATTTAACTATATTTCCCATGTCGTGAACAAGTGCCGTCACTATGCTGTCGTGATCATTTGTAATTAGCCTAACTACACCCCCCACTCTAAGCTGATGCTCTCTTAGTTGTGGCATTAAGTTGTATTTGTCGTAAAGATCACGGATTTGCATAGTTAGCTGTATGGTAGCATAGGTACTATGGAAACATTAATTTTATCTACTTCTCTCGCTAGCTTGACTCTATTTATCCTTACTTTTTTGACCGCAACTCTCATCAAAAATAACGGAATTGTCGACATCATTTGGGGTCTAGGTTTTGTTCTAATCTCAGTCATTGCCTATTTACATAATCCGACCACTGTCACCACACTCATCATGGTTTTAACTGCTACTTGGGGCGTCCGTCTCGCGACCCACATCGCCCTGCGTAACCTCGGGAAAAAAGAGGACTTTCGCTATGCCCAGTGGCGGAAAGATTGGGGGAAATGGTGGTTGGTTCGATCATTTTTACAGGTTTATCTGCTTCAGTGGGTTTTTATGCAGTTGGCATCACTCCCGATTTTACTTGGCACCGGAGCCGGGGATGTTAGCCGTTCATGGCTGTTTGTCGGATTTGCAATCTGGTTGCTTGGTTTTTACTTTGAGGCCATTGGGGACTATCAACTAACTGTGTTCAAAAGCCAAAAATCCAGCAAAGGCAAACTAATGACCACAGGCCTATGGCGCTATACTCGCCATCCTAACTACTGTGGCGAAGCTACACTCTGGTGGGGGATCGCCCTCATCTCATATTTTGCTTCCGGCAATCTACTAGCATTTGCTGGTCCAATCATGATCGATTTTCTATTACTCAAAGTCTCGGGTATCCCCATACTCGAAGCAAAGTATAAAGATCGCAAAGACTGGGCGGCCTACGCAAAAAAGACTCCCCCTTTCTTCCCCAAGCTATACTACAAAAGTAGATAATGAACAACAACATAGAGCGAAATATTTTTCAAAAATTAGAATTATCGATTGCTTTCTTTTTAGAGGTTATTCTCGTTACTAGTGTCTGTTCTTGGTCGCTCGGTCAATGTTTGTCAAATCACAAGATATCTCGGCGATCTACTCTGGGTAACGATTAAGTCGTGGTAAAATACATACATCACTGCCGAGTCGTCTAATGGTAGGACTTCAGAATCTGGATCTGAATATTGGGGTTCGAGTCCCTGCTCGGCAACATTCAAAAAATTCGGATTAGTCCGACTTTTTTGAATGATACAGGTATTACTCGAACCCAACAGGGTGAGGGTCCTGCACTTCAAGTGCCACAGGCACCTGAGAAATGCCTCCAGACAGAATGTCTGGGAGACCTGTTCGGCGATAAGCTAGACTAGATCCCCATACTATGCCTGAACAATTAGATACAAATTAGATTAATCAAGATTTCGGGTAGTTAAATACGTAAGTCAGTGCTAGATTTTCTTGTATTGCATTTACTAAAGAATTGGCCTGATACTATGTCTAATATTTTTATTCCATCGAAACCTACAAAGTGTGGAGTGCCATCTGGGTCATCATTCGAAAAAACTGTAACCTTTTTGTGTTGAAATGGTGGAGGAAAAACAATTCGTTTATTTTCGATTACGCTGCATAAACCGTGATCAGATAGTGACAACCTCTTTCTTGGTCACTGTCCAAAAATATACGTGACTAATTGCAAAGTCCTCTAATACAGTCTCTATTTGAGTTCTATTTTCGTTTAACCACTTCTCTATTGCCATTACGAGATTTGAATATTAATTCATATATAATCAAGACCACGTAGTATATATTATATTCAGAAGGAGACTTAATGAAGAAAAGTGCGGTAAAAGAAAAGACGGTAGAGATGTGTCAAGATTGTAACTGTAATTGTGGCAAAAAGAGTGGTAGTGTGGAGAGTCCGCTCTACGGGATCGGCCTAATCGGCGCTGCCTTTTATTTTCTCCCCGGATCTAATGGGATATCCGAGTGGCTCTGGCATATCTTTCAGACCATTACCTGGCCCGGGTTTTTGGTTTATCACTTACTCCAATTTATTGGTATAGGAAAATAATTATTATGAAAAAATCTCTAGCGACTATATTGTTTACTCTTTCAGTACTCATGCTATTTCCTTCTTCTGTCCTGGCCAAAGTCCAGTATGGTGAGGGGGAGATAGTAGTTGGTAAAAATGAAGTAGTAGTAGATGACCTTTATGTCGCTGGTAAAACCGTGCGGATCGAGGGTAGGGTAGAAGGAGATCTCTATGCTATGGCGGAGAACATTTTTGTTACCGGTACGATTACTGGTGACACGACCGCTATCGGCAGCGACTTAACGATCGAAGGCTCCATCGGCCAGGACGCTTACCTGTTTGGTCGCAATATTTCGCTAAATCGTGCAAAGGTTAGCGACTCGCTCCATATGGCAGGTCAAAGCGTTAATGTCAGTAGTGATACCTTACTGGGTGGTTCGCTTCTGTCCGCAGGTAACAGTATAAGGAGTGATGCCACCGTCGCTCGCTCCCTCATGCTCGCAGGTCGGAGTATTTATCATAACGCCCCCGTCCTAGGTGAGGCACGTCTCGCCGGCGAGGATATAACTCTCGGTCCCAAAACCAGTATCAACAAAGATCTTACCTATTTTCTCTCTCCCGAAAACGGTACAATCGACAATCAATCTAGTGTCAAGGGTGTTACCAACGTCGTAACCGAGCCCGAAACGTGGAAACAAAAGCAAACTATCGACGAGCAAAATCGTCGCAACTTTGGCTACATTTGGCGCATCTGGTCATACGTTAGCATGCTCCTCGTAGGTGGTGTCATGATCTGGCTGCTTAAAAAACCTCTCAACACTGCAGTGAGCTCACTCCACAACCGTAGCTTAAATGCACTCGGCTCAGGCCTACTTATCACGATCCTTACCCCACCAGCTCTCGTCTTATTATCGCTCACTGTGATTGGTGTTCCGCTCGCACTCCTCGCACTACCTCTATACGTTATTCTTCTTTACACAGCTAAAATTGTGATTTCGCTCGCTATCGCGCGTACAGTTTTTAGTGCGGCATCTATTAGCAAGACTACTCCATTATTTGAGATGTTTGTCGGTGTTACTATATTCCACCTCCTCAAGCTCGTCCCAGTTGGAGGATATTTTATTGGTATGATTGCAACCTGGATCGGGCTCGGCGCAATCTATCTCCCACTAAAACAAACTAAATAAGAAAATATTTTAGAGTTCACTAGGGTGCGGTTCGGGTGGCATAAACTCATCTCCTTCGGGGGTCTTGGCGTAGTCATCAACCTTAAGCCATTGGACATAGGTGCAGCCTGTTGCCTGCTTATTCTCTCTATCCCATCCAGCCGTACTACATTTTTTCATTTTTTTGCCCGCAGCTGTTGTATAGAGAACTAGCTTTTGACCACACTCAGGACAATCTTCATCAAGTTTTTCGGTAGTGCCGTTAATCCATTCTACGTAGTCACAGCCCTCAGCTTTTTTTGTCTCCCTATTCCAAACATTAGTACTACACTTCTTCATTTTCTTGCCAAAGCGAGTCATATTAATCACAAGTGGGCTACCACACTTGGGACACTTCTCATCAAGTTCTTGGGGTTTAAACTCCAGCCACTTAACATAATCACAGCCTTCGTTCTTGTGTGTTTCTGGATTCCAGCTTCCAGCGCTACAGCGCTGCAACTCCCTACCTGTTCTGGTTGTTGTTACTGGTGATAAATCTGAACCACATTTAGGACATTTCTCTTCCATAGTGTTCTACTATAACACATGATCGTTCGGGGAGGTACAATAAAGATATATGAAGAATAATCAAAAATGGGCTCTAATTACCGGTGCCAGTAGTGGGATAGGGCTAGAATTCGCACGCATTTTTGCCAAGAATCAGGTCAACCTGATCTTAGTAGCCAGAAATATCAATGCACTTAATTCGCTCTCAAAAGAACTCATCAAACTCTACAAAATCAAAGTAATCATTCACCCCCTAGATCTCTCCGAAGTCTCAAATGCTGAGATCCTCGTCGGTAAGCTCAGTAAACAAAAAATAAATCCAACCTATCTGATCAACAACGCCGGTTTTGGTGATTATGGTACCTTTACTCAGACTAGCTGGGAAAAAGAACTAAAAATGATCAATCTAAATATCACCACACTCACTTACTTGACCAAAATGTATGCTAACAAAATGCTAGGAGGAGAACCAGCATACATTGTGAATGTCGCAAGTGGTGCCGCCTTCCAGCCTGGACCACTTATGGCAGTTTATTTTGCCACCAAAGCCTATGTTCTTCATTTGTCAGAGGCAGTTTCAGAAGAATTATCAGGCACCAATGTCTCGCTCACCACCCTCTGTCCAGGGCCAACGCAGTCCAACTTTTGGTCTGTAGCTGGTAAAGAAAAGACCTGCGGAATCCTCGGTAAAATGCCCACCTCACGACAAGTTGCTGAATATGGATATCATGCCATGATGAACTCAAAAAGAGTCGCAGTTTATGGCTGGGTTAATAGACTAGGCACGCTCTTAGTTCGCTTCTTACCACGTTCCTGGGTCACCAAGGCTATTCTTTATGCCCAATCAACCTAAGGATAAATACTGGGTTTATGTGCTCATCTGCGAAGGTAATAACTACTACACTGGTGTTGCCAAAGATGTCGGCAAACGTTTTGCCATACATTTGAGTGGTCGTGGCGCCAAATACACCAGGAGCTTCCCGCCCATCAGGATCGCATACTCTGAGCAATGTCTAGACAAATCATCCGCTCTCAAGCGTGAGCACGAAATAAAAAAACTGACTCACAAAGAAAAAGCTAAGTTAGAACCCTAGTTCTTCTTGGACTAAGATAACGTGCATACGACCTGGGATGAACTCATTATTCATGATGAGTAGTTTGCTAATATTACTACCTTCTACACCATACGCGATACGTGCGCGCTTCTTGTGCCAGTCATCCCTTTTTAAACGAAAATATGTCTAAGTAGCTTGGAGATTATTTTTAAGGATCTCAACCGTCAGAGTGGGGTAGTAAACATCTCAGTTAATAAAAAAACATCCCGTCGAGGCGGGATGTTTAATTTTTATACTAATACTTTAAGGCTTAGTAACTGCGGTTGCTGTAGCCACCACGGTTGTTGTCACGTGAGTATCCGCCGCGAGAGCCGCCGCCAAATCCACCACGTGATCCACCACCAAAACCGCCACGGTTTTCGCGGGGTTCCATAGGGCGAGCTTCGTTTACAACGATAGCACGACCATCTAGGTCTTTACCGTTAAGTTCGGCAACTGCCTTTTGAGCTTCTTCGTCAGAACTCATCTCAACAAAGCCGAAGCCTTTTGAGCGTCCAGTTGCACGATCGGTTATGACCTTAGCACTGGTAACAGTACCTACTTGGGAGAAAAATGCTGATAATGAATCGTCCGTCGTCGCCCAAGCGAGACTGCCGACAAATAGTCTGGTTGCCATGTATGGCACCTCCATAAATTAGCGTGCCAAAACTTTTTTAACCAAACTAGCAGTGAAAACTAACTATAATTGGGAAAAGCCTGAACACATATATAACTAGCGGCTATTATAGCACATAACATGGTTTTACTTGTAAATAGGTAATTTTAGCCTTAAAATTAGAGTAGAATATCCTTATTATAAGCAAATGATGGGAGAATCATAGCTATGAAGGGTTTTTTAAATTTTATTCGCGAACAAGGGGTAGTCGGACTAGCCGTAGGCTTTTTATTGGGTGGCGCGGTCTCAAAGCTTGTAACAGCCTTAATCAATGATCTAATTAATCCGATACTTGGTCTAATTCTCGGTGCAGCAGGTAATCTTAAAGATGCTACTCTAACCCTCGGGACAGCTACATTCATGTGGGGCAATCTCCTCTCTACTTTTATTGATTTTGCAGTTGTTGCCGCAGTGGTCTACTACGGTGTTCACGGTCTAGGGCTAGACAAAATCGACAAACCAAAAAATAAGAAAAAGTAATTAAATCCTTCGTGAGTCATAAGCCCAGTGCAGTATTGCTTGGCGTTGCATCGGTCTACGTCATTATCAAAATCTTCACCGATCGGCGCTACTAGCTCATACCGATAGTCACTTTGCATTAGATCATTTATCGCAATTATCTTCCCCATACTATAATAATATCCTATGGCAGAAGAACTAGTTGTCTGGATAGATGAAAAGGAGAATGTTCTTGGTCCGATCCCGATTAGTCTCGCTAACTCAGACCCCAAATATCTCCACCCAGAGGTTGCTGTTGTAATAATTGATGACAAAAAAAGAGCACTCTTACAAAAACGGGCAAAAACCAAGAAAGTCGCACCAGGAATCTGGACTATTACTGCTGCAGGCCATATTACATATGGAGATACGAGCGAGATGTCCGCGCATCGCGAACTTACAGAAGAAATGGGAATAAGCGTAAACAAGCTCTATCCAATATTTAAAAAGAAAGAATCTCTTGAGCATGAAACCCATCTTATTCACTGGTATCTTGGGGTATATCGAGGAGATAAAATTGTTATCCAAGAATCGGAGGTCGAAACATATGCTTGGGTAAGTCAGACCGATTTTGAAGAATTTATTTCGAAAAATAATGTAAGTAAGGATACTCAGTCAGTCCTCTATAGATTATGGAGTGGTGAGTGGGATCACCTGTTAAAATAATTCTCATGCAACATCTATTTTTAACCAGTAGTATCGGAGTCAAAGGGGTGGGGGAGAGTATTCGTAATAGACTTGGTCATGACAGGTTGTTAAAAACAGCATTTATAACTACACCAGTCGAAGGCGATAGTGATCAAGATGATCTCTCCTGGGTTCAAGAAGATCGTGACGGACTAAATAATAATGGTTTTATAACTTTTGATTACACAATCACTGGCAAAACTAATGACCAAATCAAGCACAACCTAAATGGCATAGAGATCATCTACATCTCTGGTGGTAACGAATTTTTTCTCAAAGAAAAAGGAAATGAAAATAATTTTGCAGAATGTGTTAAAGAATTAATAAACTCTGGCGTGATCTACATTGGTACCTCTGCCGGGTCAATAATCGCCGGGACCAGTATGGTAGAACTTCAAAACCCTACTGATTTGAGCATCCTTAAGAACCCAGTTGATACTACGGGTTTTGGCTTAGTTCCCTACACTATCCTCCCACACTGGGGGAGCAAAGACTTTCACGACCGCTGGCTATCAAAAGAGTCGTTTAATTACATGTTTAGCGGCAAGACTCCACTAATCGCTCTCAATAACTACCAATATATCGAGGTCATCGGTGACGAGTCGCAGATCATCGATGTTAGGAACGAATCATGAAGCGTATATATCTCGCCTCACAGTTTTATGTTAGTGGGTTGGCCATTAGTCACAAAATTAGCGATGAGCAAAAACAAAAAACTGTCTTTATTACAACACCTATTAAGTACAAAAACTTCACCGAAGCTGAGCTAGACTGGCATTACAAAAATCGCAACACCCTCAAGGAGGGTGGTTTTATTTGTGAAGATTACGATATTGCTGGCAAGTCAGAAGCCGATCTAGTAAAAGACCTCGCTAGTTTCCAAGTCATGTATGTCGAGGGTGGCGATCCATTCTATTTTCTGAAACAGACTGAGAGCAATAATTTTATTAGCTATGTGATCAAGAGAGTAGAGGAGGGGATGATTTATGTCTCCGAGAGCGCTGGGTCAGTAGTTGCTGGCATAGATATTAGAGCTAATGGTAGGCCTGGAAAAAACGCCGCGAAATACGGTTTAACCAATACTAGTGGAATTCATTTTATTAACGCCGTCTTTATGCCACACTGGGGTTTGAATAATAAGAGGAAAGATTATCAGGAACACAAATTCCCTCAGACATATCACGAAGATTATCCCTATATGTTTATTCCAAATAATTGCTACATCGAAATAACAGGTAATAGTTTTAAAATAACTAGCGTGTCATAATTAACCAATGACACGATCTCAAAAAATATTCTTGGCGGTGTTATCTCTTTACGTAGTCTTTGACTTTACTTTAGGGTCTTTGGTGGGTTTATACCTATGGGAGACTACCAAAGAAGCGAGTAGGATAATCAGTTACTACATTTTCTTGTTTCTAAGTATATTAATAACCACCCAATTAACTTCAGGTCTAATCAATGGGCATGGTGCTAAAAAAGTATATATATCCTCTATATTACTTGGCTTAATTCAAGCTTTAGTATTAATGATAGTTGGGAGTAGTATTGGTAATGTCATAATTCCGTTTGGTATCTTGGCTGGGACTAGTATCGGACTTCAGGCAATGAGTTATTCTTTGATCGTAAGTTTTGTGACTAGCAATAAAGACACGACTAAATTCTTGGCTATTAAATCTTCTTTAATGAATGTAATTAGTATCATTTCAGTCCCAATAATTACTAGCCTAATATCATTATTTGGCTCATATCATATTAGTTACGTTATTAGTTTCTTTGCTGGCTTGGCAATAATCGTGTTGATTTCAAAAATATCTATTCCACCATCCAGCGAGCAAAGTAGCTCATTGGGGTACCGCTCTCTGATGCAAATTGACGAAGTCAGAATATTTGCGATTACTCGACTCCTTTATGGCGTTTATAACGGGCCTATGTGGGCGATATTGGGGATCGTTACCTATATTTTTATAGGTGATGTTGCCAGGTGGGGATACATCTCAACCTCACTAACAATATTAAGCATAATCGGTGCCTACTTCTACAGTAGAATATCTAGTTCTTCGGTTCGCAATGCAGTATCAACAATCACTACGTTTCTTTTTGCAAGCATCGCACTACTACTCGCCACTAACTGGAGCTTTGTCATTTTTATGCTATACCAAATAGTGGTTGTCCTATTAAACTCTAGCTTTTCACTTCATTATGAGGGGGTAATCTACTCGCTCGTAAATGAGAACGAGACGATAAGAGTCAATATAAGTACCGTCCTCGCTATTGGAGAAATTGCGATGGGATTAGGTCGCATCGTCCCACTTGCGTTGCTACTGATAGTCGGTTTTACATTCGAAAATCCAACCTTTCTACAAATATTGTTTATCTTGATTTCGGTTATACCAATTTTGATCTTAAACAAGTTAAGCTCGATAATCCCTCACTCGAGCCGTTATGCTACAATTCATAGTTAGCTATGGCATATTTTCTTGAAGTAATACTTACAAAAATCGTTGACGAAGAAATTCTATACAAAAAAGTTGAGCTTGATATCACAAATAAGTCTGAGAATCCAGATGAATTAGTGCTACTTTTAGTTCAAAAACACAGTGCTGATGTTATTGAAAAAAACCGCTTAATCAGCCACTCCACTAGTTGGAGATATGTCTCAACCGGCTCTACCATCATTGCCTATATTGTATATTCTGATGATTTTGAGTTTTCTGATCCTGCGTCTTTGCCAATTTCTGAAATCAAAATAATTGAATCTGGTGATCCCACACACCCCGCTCCAAAGGAAATTTCCCTAGAGAGTGTAGTTTCACATGGCATCCGACATCTTAGTTTTTTGGTTACTAATAACCCATCTGTCTACAACTCAACAGTCAATCCCAATACCTTGTTTAGGTTCAAAGAAATAGATGCTGCCTTAGCTGGCAAAATCTAGTATGGTCAAAGTCATTACTCCCATCGCAGCTGGTTTGGTGCCAGAAAATATCAAAAATCTGATCGATGAGCACACCTTTGTTATTATCGATCTTGACACTAAAGAGCTCAGTGTCAGGGGTAAAGGGCAGCTACACAAGCTATAATCACTTTATGTCTAATCCAAAAATACTCGAGAATGTCAGAATAATTCAAAAATGTATTGTCGTGAGAGGCGACGGACGTATCCTCGCCCTAAAACGCGCCGCTGACGACCATTCGCGCGGTGGTAACTGGGATCTCCCCGGCGGTGGGTATGAGCAGGGAGAAAACATAATTGCGGCAGTAAAGAGAGAAGTGTTAGAAGAAGCCGGTCTCACTGCTAAGACTGTTAGTCCTATTTTTGTCGATAATCACATGAATGTAAAAGAGGGATTCTTCGCCGGTCTTAATGTCTTTGGGGTTTGTTATGTTAGTCGTGATTGGGAAGGGGAGGTGACGCTCTCCGACGAGCACACAGAGTATCGTTGGGTGACACCCTCGGAGTTTGTCAGTCTCTCTTTTGGTGCCGATAATGGATTTTTTAGAGAGAGTATAAAGGCATATATTTCTACCCTATCTACCACTATTTGACATATTCAAAAAATAGAATATGATGGATCAATGAAACCATCTGAGATTAACAAAAATGCGAAACTCTACAAAGAACTAGGAAACAGCAAGAGGTTAGAGATACTTTGCGTATTACATGGTCATGAATTAACCGTAAACAAGATTGTGCAGATGACCGGAATGCGCCAGGCAGCAGTCTCGCAGCACTTAATGTCTCTTAAAGCTAGCAAACTAGTACAAAGTAAAAAGCTCGGCAAGGAATTTTATTACACTCTCATCGGCAACACCTTTCTGAATCTCTCTTTATTTTTAGATCATTTTACGAAGGTTAGACCCTTGGTAGAGAGTGAACCCACTGTCATTGATCCCATTTGCTTGATGCACCTCACTCCTAGTAGCTCCACATACACTACCGAATATAACGGGGTTCGTCATTATTTTTGTGGTAAGGGATGCTTAACTAAATTTAAAAACGGAGTCAAATATGAAAAATAAGTATCCTGTAACTGGCATGCATTGTGCAAGCTGCGCTAGCGTGATATCTAAGCAAGTTAAAAAAATCCCCGGGGTGATTGATGCTCGAGTCAATTTTGCGACAGAAGAGATCGAAATCGAAAGTAGCAAGAAGTTGTCTCACGCAATCCTTAATCAAGATATCACTCGGCTTGGTTACGAGATCAAGGTGCTAAACAATGAGTCTGCAAACTCACAAGATGAAAAAAAGCTACATTTGCAAACACTCAAACAACAAGTAATAGTTTCTCTCCCCATGGTCGCAATTTCGATCATGATGATGGTCTGGGAATCATTTTTTCCTTATCCACAGGTCGTCAAAACATTCTTTCATCATCTGCTCCCCATTCTCGCAACATATATGCTTTTTGTTATTGGTTGGCCATACCTACGGGCAGTCATCACTTTTGTTATAACCAGAGTCGCCAATATGGACACCTTAATTGGCATAGGAACTAGTGTGGCTTACTTATATTCCTTCATCCTTTCTGCGTTCGAAAACGTCCTTATGCTCTACCTCCCAGTCGACCATCTCTATTACGATGTCACCATCGTCGTCATTGGGTTCATTACACTTGGAAAATATCTCGAAGCCAATTCAAAAATGAAAACTGGCGAAGCAATCGAAAAATTACTTGGTCTCCAGGCAAAAACTGCGCTAGTTATGCGCGATGGAAAAGAAATCGAGATCCCAGTTGAAGAACTCCTAGTTGGTGATATTGTGATCGTCAAACCCGGTGTCAAAGTACCGGTTGATGGAATCATTGTTAGTGGTAGTAGTAGTCTTGATGAGTCAATGCTCACTGGAGAGCCACTACCTGTCGACAAAAACACTGGTGACAAAGTAGCAGGAGGGACTCTTAATAAGCAGGGGTATCTTCAGGTTAAGGTTAGTGCGTTGGGTCAAGATACAGTTTTATCTCAAATTATCCGCATGGTTGAAGACGCCCAAGGGAGTCACGCAAGCGTCGAGCGCTTAACAGATAAAATTTCTTCAATTTTTGTCCCAATTGTTCTAGTTCTCTCTGTACTCGTCTTTATTGCATGGTCTATTCTTGGCAATCCTCTACTAGGTTTACTCAGTTTTGTTGGAATCTTAGTTATCGCCTGTCCCTGTGCCTTGGGTTTAGCCACTCCCACCGCCATAATCGTAGGTGTTGGTAAAGCAGCGAGCCTGGGTATATTGGTTAAAAATGCCGAAGCCCTCGAAAAATTGCGCGCTGTGGATTATGTTGTGCTTGATAAAACTGGGACTTTAACTAAAGGATTCCCGCAGGTTACAGGCATGTTTTCGGCAAGCAAGAACATCTCCCAAAAAGTAGCGATCAATCTCCTCGTCTCACTCGAAAAAAATTCTGAACACCCTCTCGCCCATGCGCTCACTACTCTCGTCAAAAATCAATCTTCACTCCAGACTGTTTCTGGTTTTGCCTCCCATCCAGGGTTGGGAATTCGGGGTAAGATCAATAATAAGATTTACTACGCCGGTAATCCTAGCTTTATCTCCTCATTAGATCTCACGCCCAATAGTAAGCTGATTTCAGAAATGAGTTCACGTGGTGAGACTCCCATCATTCTCGCAAGTACTAGTGAGATTATTCTGTATGCCGGGCTTAGCGACACTCTCAAAGATGAATCAACCGCCGTCGTTAAAGAGCTACACAAACTTGGCGTCAAAGTGGCGATGCTCACTGGTGATCATGCACAAACTGCTAACTATATCGGCAAGCAAGCCGGGATTGATACCGTGATCGCCGAAGTTTTGCCTGCCGGCAAAGCTGCTGAAATAACCAAGTTACAAAAACAAGGTTATAAGGTCGCTATGGTGGGCGATGGGGTTAATGATGCCCCGGCTCTAGCTAGCGCCGAAGTTGGTATCGCTATGGGCACTGGAACCGATGTCGCCATCGAGTCAGCTGGGATTACACTCCTTGGTGGCAATTTGAATAGACTCCCACAAGCCATCAAGCTTGCTAAGCTTACTTTTAGAGTTATTAAACAAAACTTATTTTGGGCCTTCGCCTACAACGTTATTGGCATTCCAATTGCTGCTGGCATCCTGTATCCAATCTATGGGATCATGTTAAACCCAGCATTAGCTGGTGCTGCCATGGCCTTTTCCTCAGTTTCGGTAGTCACTAATTCTTTGCGCTTACGGGCGTCTCGTATATGATAGGAGAGTTATGAATTTGTGGTTAATTTTTTTGACAGGTTTAACCAGTGGAGGTGTCACTTGCGCCGCCATGCAGGGTGGATTGCTCGCGAGTGTGATCGCCAATCAAAAACTCGCAACAGGTAGTGGATCCAAAGATGATGGACTAGGTAATGATGATCTAGCCCCTGTCACCGCATTTCTTGGTGCCAAACTATTTAGTCATCTTATTCTTGGTGCCTTGCTCGGCGCCATCGGTAGCGTGGTCGAGCTCTCCTTAACCTCTAAATTAATTTTTCAAGGAATTGCAGCACTATTTATGTTGGCAACTGCCCTCAATTTACTAAATGTTCATCCGATCTTTCGCTATCTCTCTTTTCAACCTCCTAAATGGGCCTATCGTTTGCTTAAAAATAACGAAAAAAGTGCTAGCCTCTTTGCTCCAAGCATTCTCGGTTTTCTTACTGTCTTCATTCCCTGTGGTGTAACGCAGGCTATGGCGGTGGTTGCCTTATCAAGTAGTTCCGCTATCCAGGGTGCTCTGACCATGGGTGCATTCGTCCTTGGTACTTTTCCTCTGTTTTTCCTAATAGGAATCGGTACTTCCAGGCTTTCCGAAGTTTGGCGTACTGACTTCTTAAAATTTGCCTCCTATCTACTGATCTTTATGGCTGCTAGTAGTGTTAATGGGATTTTGCAGGTTACGGACAGTCCATACTCAGTTCAGAGACTAGGCCCACAACTAGTAAGATTACTCCCACCCTACGACAAATCACCGATTAACCTCGGTGAGGATCCTAATGTCAAAATAGACAAGGGAATTCAAAAAGTCACCATTAGCGTTGAGAATGGTGGCTATACCCCCAGGTATTTCCGGGTTAAAGCTGGTGCCCCTGTCGAGCTAACTCTCGAAACTGACGGGCAGGTCTATAGTTGTGCAACTGCCTTTGCCTTTAAGGCTTTTGATATCTACGAAGTCTTAAAACCAGTCGATACCAAAGTCCACAAATTTATTCCCGAGAAAAAAGGTAAGTACACCTATTCTTGCAGCATGGGCATGTATAGTGGCGTCATGGAGGTGATTTAGGAATTAAATCATCCTGAGCTTGTCGAAGGATTATTATTATGTTTAACTTTTTCAAAAAGAAGTCTGTCGGCGAGACAATTACCCTCAAACTCTCCGGACTACACTGTAGTAGCTGTAGCTTAACTATCGATGGTGAGTTAGAAGAGCTAAAAGGAGTACTCAGTAGCAATACAAGTTATGCTAAGCAAGAATCAGTTATCGTCTACGATCCCAAGTTAACCAATCCAACTAAGTTTATGCAGATTATCGAGAAACTCGGATACAAAATAATTTAAGAGCCACACAACTCACTTCTTTTCTCAACTTCTTCTATATGTATTTTTGGGACTATCTCCGCACTCCTAGTTGCATCCGACTCTCCAATCAAAATAATGGCTGTGGTATATGCTTCGATAGGTGTCGACATTATCTCTTCAACCCTTCTTCCATCTATATAACCTACAATTTTTTTGTCACTTGGGAAATTGGCTTTAATATTAGTAAACAAATCACCCCACACCGCCCCACTCCGGTGGGTATGGACTACGTCTCCCACATTTTCGTGTAGGTGGGCCTTTTCTATTTGTTCTTCCTCTGGTGATTTCTTCTTGTTGTGTTGTGAGCATGGTGTGTAGTTCATGTATTGGTAGCCAGAGTAATCTTGGAGTACATTATCAATGTAAACCTTAAATCCCGCATGATAGTGGACATGTTCACTTTCGTGCAAAATCGAGGTTTGCCAGTAGTATGCGCCAGCCGCTATGACCATCAATGTAAAAGTTGTTATCAATCGTAGGTATTTCTTCATAATAAAATTATATAAGTCTCATTCTATTATATAATGCGAACAATTCGCATACATATTCATTATATGCTATAACTAACTATATGAAAGTTCCGGTTATACTAATTACTGGTTTTTTGGGTTCTGGCAAAACTACCCTAATTAACAAAATCTTATCTAGTCATCCAGATAAAAAAATCTCCCTAATCCTTAATGAGTTTGGGAGTGTCATGCTAGAGTCCAAATTTATCGAAGTCAAAGGGGTTGGTATGGTTAGCGAGCTATCAGGTGGCTGCCTCTGTTGTGTGGCGAACGTCGACCTCCCTCGCATTATCCGCTATACCCTCGAGCAGGCGCCAGCTAGCGAGTATTTAATCATCGAAGCCTCTGGCCTCTCCGATCCAGATCCCGTTCGTGCCACCCTCACTAGTTCTGGTATATCGACCCTCATCCACCTAGACACAGTCGTCGCGGTCGTCGACGCCGACAACTTTGAGAATACTTCCCAATCCCACCCACTCGTCCTCTCCCAGATCGCCGAGGCCGACTATGCCGTGATCTCCAAAACTAGCTCTCATTCTCCGACTGACATAATCTCACTGGTTGAGCGAGTAAGCAGTATTGGGCTCGGCACCAAGACTTTTGTCTGGGATGATAGTTTTGATACCAGCATTATCTTTGATCCACCTTTTACTCCACACCTTTTCCAGGCAGAACATCATCACCACTCTCACGCGACTTTTGATCAGTATTATTACCTAAGTAACGAGAAGCATGACATCGCTCTACTTAGTCGCTCCATATCACAACTACCAAAAAATATCCTCCGTGTTAAAGGATATAGCGACAACTATCTTCTCCAAAAAGTGGGTAATCGCGTAGATGTTAGATCAGTTACTGCGCCAATAGAAGGCTATCAAGTGGCAATCCTTGTAATCGGTACGGCACTAGATAAGACTGAGATTGAGAGTTTATTTGCATCTGCGAAGCTTTCGCATTAGATTATATTAATGCAAATTATTCGCGCTAAAAAAATCTTAGTCAATTCGGGGTTAGAAGCTACTCCCGCACGTATCAACGTACTGTCAACATGCATTAGTGCCACACGCCCCTTATCTGTCGCTGATGTAGCAGCCAAGGTTGGTTCTACAGCACATCTAGCAACTATCTATCGCACCCTAGAAAAATTAGCTTCTGCCAACATTTTAACAAGAATCGATTTTCAAGAAGGCAAATTCCGCTACGAATATGTGAGTGATCACCACCATCATGCGGTCTGCGAGAGTTGCGGCAAAGTCATTGAAGTTCAGGATAAAAGACTCGAAGCTATCATGGAGAATGTAAAAGTAGGTAGTGGTTTTAGCATTACTCGTCATGCCCTCGAATTATTTGGGTTATGTCACAGTTGTCAAAAGAAAGGTTAATCTATGTCGAATGAACTATTCTCTATCCTAGTCGCGACCTTAATCATTAGCTCAGGCTCACTCATTGGTGTTCTTGCTATCTCTATCAAACCCGCAGTTCTTAACAGATTTTTGCTCCCACTTGTCTCCCTCTCTGCAGGTACTATGCTTGGTGCATCATTTCTTCACTTGCTCCCGGAGAGCGTCGAAGTCTTAGATCCTCATCTCGTTTTTCAACTCGCCCTTGCCTCATTTATTGGCTTCTTCTTGCTAGAGCGTTTCCTCCACTGGCGCCACTGCCACGACGAAAAGCATCTGACTCGTCACACCATTGGCTACATGAACTTACTTGGTGATGGTATTCATAACTTTATTGATGGACTCCTCATCGCTGCCTCTTTTGCCGCTGGCGACTCACTCGGTATCGTTGCTGTTCTTGCGATCGCTCTCCACGAGATACCACAGGAGATTGGTGACTTTGGTGTACTCTTGCATTCTGGCTTTACTCGGACTAAGGCCATACTCGCCAATATCGCAGTCTCTCAGGCAGCAGTTCTCGGTGGCGTAGTAGGATATTTTCTCACTCACAGTACTGAGGTTTTTGCTAGCTACCTAGTCCCAGTCGCTGCAGGAGGCTTTATTTATATCGCTGGCGCCGACCTTATCCCCGAACTAAAAGAGGGCAAAACCAGCAAGAAAACGCTGGCGACTATCCTAATGTTTCTGATCGGGATAATTTTAATGATGCTAATTTCCCATCACGAATAAAGCTATCTCGAACCGTCGTACCAGTAACTAGCGATTAATGTCGTTAGCGGTACTGCCGAGACCAGTCCGATTGAGGCAACAAGAGTTCTCACGATTTCCTCGGCTAATGCTTCGTAGTTAAGTAGGTCAACATACCCAATTTGACTAACTAAAAATAGTAGAAGTAGCGGAAGCGCGCTGCCGGCATATACCAAAATGAGCGTATTTACGAGGGAGGCAATATGATCATGTCCAACCCGCATGGCTGAGATAAATAGCTCACTCATTCTTAGTCTATGGTTTGCTCTTTTCAATTCTTCCACAATTGATGCTTGAGAAATCGTAATATCATCGAGTACGCCAAGTGATCCAATAATCATTCCCGCAAGCATTAATTTGTAAAAACTTTCACGAGGCAAAGTATCCAACAAAAATCCTGTCTCTTCGCTCCCAAGTCCTGTTAGTCCCACCAAGTTTCCGTATCCTACTGCCAGTACCCCTGTCACTATCAATGAACCCAGTGTTCCCACGATAGCGATAATTGATTTTGAGTTAACTCCGTGTGAGAGAAAGTATGAAACCATCAGGATCACAATGCTTGCTAGTAGTGCAACAGCAATGGGGTTACTCCCTGTTAGGATTTGAGGTAGGACAAACTTAAAAATCACAACAAACGAGAATACTAATCCGAGGAGAGATCGTGCTCCATGTGTCCCTGAGACTAGAAGCACCACCACCACAAACAATACTGTCAAAGAAACTAGGCTTGGTAGGCGATATTTTTCTCCAACGATCATAGCTCCGCCTTCGTCTCGGTAGCTCACCATCTCACCAACATTTATTTTGCTTGATCCTGCATAGGCAAGCGCACTAACGCTACCATTATTTGTTGATAAGACTACTGTGTGGTGTGGCAAGACATCATCCTTAAGCTCAGACACACTCTCTACTCTCCCTACGCTATCTGGTACAGGGATTAGTTTGGTACTCAAAAAAATCACTGGGATTAGGAGGATTGCGACTATTGTCGTTAAGTACTTCATACTTTCATGTTTTATTGTATCAGTAGTTGTGTATATCAAACTATCTCATAGTGTATAATATACTTATGAAAATGCGACTGCACAAACTAATGGCAGACTCAGGTATCGCCTCTAGGCGCAAGAGTGAGGTCTTAATTAGCGAGGGCGTGGTGACTGTAAATGGCAAACGTGCGCTAATTGGTCAAATAGTAGATTCTGACAAAGACCAGATCGTTGTTCATGGAAAAAAATTAACTCCACCCACAAGTCATGTTTATTATCTAGTTAATAAGCCGAGGGCCGTGGTCTCAACCACTAGTGATCCCGAAGGGCGTCGCACCGTCACTAGTCTAGTTAAATCTAAAAAACGCTTATATCCAGTAGGTCGTCTTGATTATGATTCTGAGGGACTTATGCTCCTAACCGATGACGGAGACCTAGCTCAAAAGCTCACTCACCCAAAATATGAAGTTAATAAGACTTATCGTGTACTCGTAAAAGGGGTAATAACTGACAAAGTAATAACCTACCTTGAAAATGGTGTCACCATCGAAGGCAAAAAAACCGCTCCCGCCAAAGTAACAATCGCCGAGCATCAACCCCACAATACCTGGATTGATCTTACGATCCACGAAGGCCGCAACCGCCAGATACGCAAAATGTGCGAGGCAGTCGGCTACCCCGTCCTCCGTTTAATCCGCACACGCTTGGGTATTTGGGAGCTTGGTGACCTTAAGTCTGGCCAGAGTAAGATGATTAGCCTTGACTCTTAGCACTCTATAAGCTACACTGCTAGACTATGACAGATACGATCTATAGTAACGACCTCCCAATCGAGATGCCCCATAGACATAATGTGCCGATTGTCCCTGTTCGTGATGTTGTGATCTTCCCGACCAATGAGATTGTCTTAACCTTTACTCGTAAAGAATCAATTAGAGCAATCAATCAGGCTCTCGGAGCAAATCCAAAATATATTGCGATCTTTACCCAGAAAAGTAGTGCAATCGATAACCCAACGGCCAGTGACTTATACACCATTGGGACTTTGGCGAGTGTTGAACGCACACTCAAAAACGATGATGAATTAAATGTGCTCGTTAAGGGACTCAAACGGGTTAAACTAAAGGGTGTAAACACTAGCCAATCTGTCCAGTTAGCCGAAGTTGAAGAGCTAACAGAAACAATTCTTTTTGATGAAGAGCTCGAAGCGCTAGGCCGCCGGATTAGCGCACTTTTTAAAGATGCCGTTGGGATGGGTAAAAGTGTTGAATTTATGAACTTTATGAGGCTTATGGGTGGAGTCTCAGCGAGCGAGCTCTCTGATCAGATTGCCGCCGTTTTAAACGTTAATACTGCCACTCGCCAGAAACTACTCGAAACACTGGATCTCAAAGTTAGACTCTACACGATCAACGACCTCTTAACCAAAGAGGTTAAAGTACTCGAAATCGAAAAAAGTATTGCGAGCAAAACTCAGGAAAAGTTTAGTAAAAGCATGAAAGAAACTGTGCTAAGAGAGAGACTCGAAACTATTAAGGCAGAACTAGGTGAAAATGATCACGAAGATCAAGAGCTTGATGATTTAAATGAGGCTATCCAAAAATTAAAAATTCCCAAGAAACATAAAGATAAAATCCAAAAGGAATTTAATAGATTAGAGCGAATGTCTTCTCATAATCCAGAAGCTAGTTACTTAAGAACATACCTCGAAAACGTGCTTGAAATGCCATGGGGTAGCTCGACCAAAGATCACGTCTCACTCAAATCTGCCGAGAAAATCCTCAACCTCGATCATTATGGCCTCGAAGAGGTTAAGGAGCGCATCCTCGAATATCTCTCTGTTATGAAGTTGAAGAAATCTGTTAGCAAAAAAGATGGTGTTTCCTTGCCCACCATTCTCTGTTTTGTGGGCCCACCTGGTGTTGGTAAAACTAGTTTAGGCAAATCAATCGCTCGCTCTCTCAAACGCAGTTTTGTCAAAGTTAGTCTTGGTGGTATCCGGGACGAAGCAGAGATCAGGGGACATCGTAAGACTTATGTTGGGGCCATGCCCGGGCGCATTGTTGAAGGCATAAAATCTGCCAAATCCATGAATCCTGTTTTTATGCTCGATGAGATTGATAAGATTGGTAATGATTTTCGGGGGGACCCAAGCGCCGCACTCCTCGAAGCCCTAGACCCAGAACAGAATAGTGAGTTTAGCGATCACTACCTCGAAATCCCGCTAGACCTCTCGCAAGTTATGTTTATCGCAACCGCCAATGTTCTAGATACCATCCCATCCGCGCTCCGCGACCGCCTGGAGATCATTCGCTTTAGTAGCTATACCTCTCTCGAAAAATTTCACATCGCCAAAAACTACCTCGTCACTAAGGTTGCCGAAAAAAATGGCCTCAAAAAGAATCAATTAAAACTCGGTGACACACTCCTAAAAAATATCATCAAACTCTACACTCGTGAGGCAGGTGTGCGTGCGCTCGAACGCGAACTTGCTCGCCTCGCTCGTAAGGTTGCAAGAAATCTCGCTAGCGGCAAAAAACTGCCAACCATTACCACCACCAATCTTGCAAAATACCTCGGTCCCGCCAAATTCTCCGAAAACCTTGCCGAGAAAAAACATACGGTCGGGACTGCCACTGGTCTCGCCTGGACTAGTGTCGGTGGTGAGACACTCTCGATCGAAGTCTCGCTTATGCCAGGCTCTGGCAAGATCCAGATCACTGGTCAATTGGGGGAGGTCATGAAAGAAAGCGCGAGCGCTGCCTATAGCTATGTCCGCACTCACCATCATGATTTTGGCTTAAAACCAGACTTCTACAAATCACAAGATATTCATATCCACGTTCCCGAAGGTGCCGTCCCCAAGGATGGCCCCTCTGCTGGTGTTACTATGGCGACAGCTTTAGTCTCAGCGCTCACAGGTCGCAAAGTCAAAAAGAGCGTTGCTATGACTGGTGAAATTACGCTCCGTGGTAGAGTGTTAGAAATCGGTGGTTTAAAGGAAAAAGTAATTGCCGCCCATGCCGCTGGCCTGAAAGTTGTTATCCATCCCGAGGCAAATACCAAAGATCTCGAAAAAATCCCCGAAGAAGTTAAGCGCGACTTAACCTTCCACGGGGTAAAAACTATCGACGAAGTCCTCTCACTCGCTTTCGTTTCTTAAAACCTGCTAAACTAAATCTATTAACATCATTTTGGTAGGAGTTTTATATGGTTAAATTAGTTTTAAATGAGCGAGAATTACAAGCTAAACAAGGCGTGATGATCGTTCTCTCTTACTTTGTTTTATTTGTGTGTAACGTCTTAGTTATCTATTTAGCCAATCTCCTCTTCCCGACAAGTGTCGTGCTCGGGACCTTTGCCCTGACTCCTTTTTGGTCACTCATGCTCTCAGGCACCAAATTGTCTCTTATTGGGTTATTGGTGATGCTTCTCGTGCCTTACAAGGAATGGAAGTCTAAAAAAGATTTTGCTCCCATGGATTGGATGAAGCTCTATTTTGTAGTTAATACACTTAGCGTCTACTTGATCACCCGCTACGCCGAGATTTATGGCTTTGGTGTAAGTAGTTGGATTGTCGTAGTTGCACTCGCCTTGTTTATGGATTTTGTTCAGGGTGTTAGTATGATGCAAATCGGCAAAATCAAAATTAAGTAAGGGTACTTGATGTTTGACCTCGTAATACAAGTCGCAATTTTTATCGTCTCTGCACTTGCTTTATGGTGGGGGACAGGCTTGGTCGTTGCTTCGATCAGCTCAATCGCCAGGTCTCTCAATATCTCTGCCTTTACTTTATCCTTCTTTGTTCTGGGTATTCTGACCTCTCTCCCCGAAACCACCATTGGTCTTACTTCGCTCTATAGAGGTGAAGCTGCCTTTACGGTCGGCAATTTGATTGGAGGAACGCTAGTTGTTTTCTTGCTCGTAATCCCACTCCTGGGATTATTTGGTGGCACTGTCAATTTACCTAAGGTAATGCACCGCAAACAATTGATCCTCTCTTTAATTACAATCCTTGCCCCCGCGCTCTTAATCGCCGATCGCTCACTACATCTTTGGGAGGGAGTGCTCCTTGTTCTACTCTACGGGCTATTGTTTGTGGTCCTCTCCAGCAAGGAGAGTCTATATGAAAAAATAGTTAACAGATTAAGGAATCTAACTCATAAGAGCGAGCATCGCACCCTCAAAGTGATTGCTGGGATCATAATAATCCTCGTAGCTTCTCAATTTATGGTAAATACTGCCGAGTATTTTGCGATAGCATTTAATTGGTCCCCTTTTGTAGTTGGCCTCATTATTGTGGCACTAGGGACCAATATTCCCGAGCTCTCACTCGTACTTCGTGCCAGTTTGTCTGGTAAGTCCGAGGTGGCACTAGCCGACTACATCGGCTCCGCCGCAACTAATACCCTCCTGATTGGTTTGTTTACGATCTTTAATGGCAAAAGCATCGTCCTCCCTAATCACGCCCTGGTCAGAATCGTAATTCTTGCAGCCTCACTCCTGCTTTTTTATATTTTCATTCGCTCCCAAAAGAAACTTACCAAAGTTGAGGCCTTGGTCTTACTCCTAATCTATGTTATTTTTGTAGTTATCGAAGTAGGACAAGCCTAATATGGTCAAATACAAAGAATATTTCAAAAGAATGTGTGAGGAGAACAAAAAAGTCTTCGACGAATTTCTTTTTATTCACAATCTCTACAAAGAAAACAAAAAAGCCAATCAAGTTATCTTTAACGAGCAAGGCATAGTGGTGCGGAAGATTATTGAGGATTGGGATCGCCGCCTCTGTAACACAATGGAAAAAGGGAACAATGCCACTTACTCAGCCAGGCTTTCCGAAAAGTTTTGGGGTGAAGTGAGAACTATTTTTCCTTTAATTGATTTTGTCGGTGCCACCATCCGATAGATTATTTCGCAGATTCCAAAAACTTAATTGCAGCATCCTTTGCCCAGGTTTCCTCGATGAACCCTGCTCTACCTGATCACGTTTATAAAGTTCGTAGTGTTCGCGGGCTTTTTTATATAGCAACCTCAAAACAGAATGTCAGATTTTGTAGTTGAAAGTGTGAACCAAGTCGGGCTATGTTGGAACACCCTGATGGACAACTTGAGGAATATCTTGGAGGTGGTCCCAAAATATGTTAGCCTGGAATCACCACAATTGCAGGAAGTAGTATTACCTATTAAGTATTAGAACACACATAATATAGGGTTAGTTATTACGACTAAAAATAATTATGGGGTGCTAATATAAGCAGGAAGTTGAAGCTTAACAATATTTGCCTCAAGACACATATAATTCCACCGTTCAAGTCCTCACATATTTATAGGTCTACCACTACGCTACTTCGCTCATCCTTGTATTAAGATTTACCTAACTCGATACACACTTATTACCTATTAATTCACTATAAATTTAACTACTGGATAATTAGATTGATACATAGGTATTATCTAGCAATAAACTAGGGAAATGGTAGGTAAGGGTTTCTTTTTAGCTCCGCCCCCAGGGAAATTTTCTACTTATTGAACCATGTTTTATCTATCGTGCTATGATGGGCGGCGTACTGGAGAACAGGATGTATCTTATATCATGTTATCTAATACCATATAGCCATAAAAATTAGAGCGATTTATACGCCTTTACTTGATTCTCATACTCGTATTTAACCATTTCGTAATTATCGCCCCACTCGCTTTGAGCCCTAATCATAATTGCTGGGTATTGGGTTTGTTGTATTAGCCAGCTGTAGGCTTCCATCTGATTATTAAATTCATACTGCACCATCTCATAGTTGTCCCCCCACTCTTTCATGGCGTTAGCTTTTACTGTGGCTTCGGCTGTGGGTCTATCTGGCCAGGATGGCTGAACTTGTTGTTGTGGTGCTGGGGTCGGTGTAGAAGTCGGCTTAGGTATATTTGTAGTCTTAGCTGGCACTACAGAGGGTTTTGTACTGGGCTGGGTAGTTGGACTCGGGGAAGCAGTTGTAGGGAGTTGAGTTCTCGGAGTAGGGGATGCTACAGAGATAGGTTGTTGTCGAGTGAGTAATTCGACCTTAGTTTGGTATACACCATAAAAGTAGACTGCCATGATCAAAAAAATACCAAAAAATATTTTTTGAAATGCCGTCATACTATCCGACTTATCTTGATATGATCGTTCCAGTTGTTTTTGCAGTGCTACTAATCGAGATTTACCATCTACCAATAACTTCTCGAGTTGTGTCAACTCCTGCATATATTCCTGACTTTTGCTAAAAGCTACTTAACCTCAATAAAGTAGTTACCACCCTCAGAGGAAACTTTTATTTTCCATCCTGGTTGCAAGTAACTGTCTTTACTGACTTCAAAAACCTGAGCTGCGTTAACTGTAATTCCAGGGTTTAGATCGCTCAAAAATTTCTCGTCCATCTTAACTTGGACTTTGTAAGTGCTGGTTTTGCCAAGATCAGCATCATATTCCGTACCTTTTGCATCAGTTAGCTTGACTGATGGCTGAGTAAATGACGAGAGGGGCTTGTCTGAGGAGTTTTTATATTTGTACTGTGCAACAATTAGTGTCGCTCCCTCTGAGGCTTTTTCGCTAAGGTATTGGCCGCCTACCATACTCTTTTGGTCTACGCTGATCATTGTGAAATCCATTTTGCCTGTACTAAAAGTTTCACCAATCTTGTAAGTCATTCCGACTGGCTTTGAAGACTCGCTAGTGGATTGAGAAGGGTTGCCAGTATTAGATGTCGTCTTATTACCACTTTTACCCGATCCAACCATGCCAATAACTATTAAGACTAGGATAACTGTTAAAATTGGATGTTTGGCAAACCAGATTCGCTGGTCCGCCGTGCAGTGGGGGCATTTACTAGCTTTGTCATCAATTTCCTTCTTACAACTTTTACAGATTTTCATAGATTCCTTTCAATAATTTAGTAATGCTTGACGATTAGTTATCGTTAAAACTGATTTTAGACTTATATTTCCACACTTTCAATATGTATTCTTACGAGTTGTAGGAGGAATTATTTAACAGAAGTCGTAACAATGAGCTCATGCTTAGCAAGAGTAGATTCGCACAAATCGTAGGGCAAAACATTAAAAGGGAGAGAAATCTCCAGGGATTGAAACAAGATAAGTTATCAATCAAGGCAGGTTTTTACCCATCCTATGTTTCGCTACTTGAAACAGCTAGTCGTGTACCATCTTCATATTCGCTACACCGCATTGCTCGTGCACTGGGGGTATCAGTAGCCAAACTGTATCCAGGATCACAAGATTAAGACTCTTTGAGCTTACTTGTCTTAGTTATCATAAAAATTATCAGTGCGTTGTTTGGGAGGTTCATAACTTACGGCATTGCGATAAAATTTGGTAATCTTACCGATACCTTGGCCTCTCCGTACAGCCTTAGCCATAGCTACTAAGTCTTCATCCCCCTCTTCCAGCCCATCGGCGACCCTTGCCACCACATCAAAGTTGCGGTAAGCGAGTTCTTCAGTAACCTCCTCAGAAACAGAAGCCTCTCTCTCTCTCAATTCCCAGTTCTTGTAGGCATTGAACAGTGTTTGCATGCCAGCAATATCATTTTCGGAGGCCAATCTAGATATTTCATTACTAATTTCTCGCCTTGAAACTCCCAGGGTTTGACCAGCTGTCATTATTCGATCAAGTATAGGCAAATCGGAACCACCACGCTCAGTCATATGTCCTCCTAATATAATTATTTGAACATTATATTACCATTTCCGACAATAATTAGTTAGCAGGCGATCTAAGACGACATATTGACACAATATAACCATAATGGTACATTGGTACTTATGAAATACAACTTTAAGCTAGTAAAGGCCTCAGAGATGGTCAAGACGAAGACCACCGCCTCAGGCATACGGAATGACTTTGAACATGGCGAGCTACCCTTCTACTACCATTCATATAAACCAGAGAATTCATTTGTAGCAGTCCCTCCCGAATTATTGAAAGAGTTAGCCACCAGGGCCAATGAGATGGGACTTGTAAAAAAACTAGATGAGAAAATCGAAACTACCCACGCCGAAAAGGCGAAGATAATAAACAAGATCAAGGCTACTAAGAGGAAGTAAGCCTTGGGCGTACCCCTACGCCACCTTATATATAGATAGAGATCGAAATAACACTATTCGCTAACCCATAGGGGCGTGTTATGACGATCATAGAGGCAAGGAAAGCCCTTGGAGAAAAATCATCTCTCTACTCCGATCAAGAAGTCGCTTTCCTCATACAAACAATGAAAACACTAGCTTCAAAATGCATTGACAGATACCTTGAAAACAAGGAAAAAGCTAATGAAAGAACGAGCAGTAATCTTGGCTAGGGCATCTAGCGGCAAACAAATCATCAGTGGAGACACCCTTGATGATCAAAAGCTACAATGCCAAGAGTACATAGAAAGAGTTGGCTGGGAGAAGGCCAAGATATTTCCATTGGTAGAAAGTGGGAGTATTGAGGAACGGGAATATTTCGAGGAAGTGTTGAGTTATTGCGAAAATCCTAAAAACCAAATTAAGTACATCGTTTTTAAGAACATTAGTCGCTTCACTCGCCAAGGCGGCCAGATGTATCTGACCATTAAGAATAGGATGAAGAAAGTTGGCGTGGAGCTAAGAGACATCTACGGCACCATCGGTAAAGAAGTCAACACAATGGACAAATACGGGGTCGAATACTCTTGGAGTAGGTATTCGCCTACAGAGGCAAGTGAAATTAAAGAGGCAGAGGAAGCAAAAAGCTATGTGCGTAACTCCTTGACTCAGATGATCGGGGCGGAAATAGCATATGTAAATAAGGGCTACTGGAACAGACGGCCACCCTACGGATTCCACAATAAGAAGACTGAAACTGCCGATGATAGACTCAGAAATATACTTGAGGAAGAGACAAGTGAGGCCAAGTATATGCAAATGATGTATCGCCTGAGAGAGCAGGGGAAACTTAACGATAGGAAGATAGTTGAGAGAATAAACGCCCTGGGATATAAAAGCCGTATCTTTCGAGCTAGAGACAGGCGAACCATGAAAGCAATTGGAATAAAAGGCGGTAAGCCCTTGACTGTGAAACAATTTCAGGAACTTATTAAACGACCAATATATGCAGGCGTAATTCTTGAAAAATGGACTCACTACACACCAGTCTTAGCCAAGTTTCCTGGGCTAGTGAGCATAGAAACTTTCAATGCCGCCAACCGTGGGAAGGTCAAAATTGTGAAGGAAGGTGAAGCGGTACAGGTGCTTTATGATGTGAAGTTAGAGTCCTTGAAAAGAAGATCAAAACACAATCCCTTGTTCCCATTTAAAGATGTTGTTATGTGTCCAATCTGTCGTAAAACATTGAGAGGCAGTACATCCACGGGGAAGGGTGGCAAGAAGCACCCAGGCTATCACTGTGAACGAAACCATAAATACTGGAGAGTCCCTAGAGCCCAGTTTCATGAGACAGTCTATGATGCTATGAAAGAAGTACCGATCAAGTAGGATAATCTCCCAAGTTAACAAATACTTGGGATTTAACCCAAAGAAAGGTACTTATGCTCTATACA
>QEVC01000004.1 GCA_003576945.1 Candidatus Microgenomates bacterium | reverse complement strand
CTACAACTACGACCGCATCCATACAAGCCTTAACATGTCGCCTGTTACCTATGCCCAACAACTACTTCGGAGCGTGTAGCAAAAATGGGGGACTTGACACTCTTTAGCTTTTTATCATTTTTCTCGATTTTATCCACGATCATTCAACCTGTAGTCATAGCCTATCTCTTAGTTCACCCCCAACCGATCCATGCTCAAGAATCTGGCACTCTCGAGTTGAATTATAATCAGAACAACCACATCCTCTCTCTAGGTTCTACTCACACTTACTCACTTTATTACCAGACAGAAAGTTCTACCGAAGCAGTATTTGGTACTGGTAGTACTATTTTTGTTGGTAGCGCCTCAACAGACGGCATCAGTCCAGACAATCTCCTAAGAGGAATTCTCAAAATTAATTCTGATACCTATTACTTTGTAGTCGATAATCAAGATATTGAGATTGTTTTAGCACTACCCACTCTCAGCAAAGAGATTACCGCCGCTGAGCAAGGATGGCTACTAAACCCTAATACTTACGCAGACCTCCGTACAGGAGTTATCTATTCTGCACCTTTTAACCCAGATTTTTCACTAACTTTTGACACTCTCCCATCTAATCCCGGCAGCATTACATTTAACCAGATAACGTTAACAAAAGAACAGATAGCCCAGAGCGGGGCACTAGACGAGGTTGCTTACGAGGTTACCTCATCAATGACAGACGGTACATTTTCTTATTCGCTCACTCTCCCCAACCCAACTGATACTCAATCCGTTGCGATTCAATATTCTGAGGATGGTGCCAATTTTTATCCCATAACAGAAGTTGCGGCAACCAACAGTGAGGTTACAGTCTCAGAGCTGGATCACTTTACCATTTTTGTTATTACAGGTATTCAAAATAGTCCAGGAGTTAGGATTAATGAATTTGTTTACAACCCGAGCTCTGGTAGTGAATGGATCGAGCTATATAACACCGAAACCACTGAAGTCGATCTAACTAACTGGCGCTTGTCAGATACTAGCCTCAATTACGTAGTATTGTCTGGCACGATCCCTGCAATGGGGTACAAACTAGTAAATGTTAATTTTCTCAATAACACTGGCAGTAGTTCTTCGACAGAGACGATCACCTTATCTTACCCAATCCTAAATATTGTCGACAGACTGACTTATACTAGATCCCTATTATTGGGGATCTTACTAGGCGGTGATTTAGTCTCTAGTGACAACATCATGCAGGATAAATCAATAGGACGCTCGCCTGATGGTGGTAGCGATTGGACTAGTTATGATACACCCACACCTGGTTATACTAACCTCGGAGACTCTACTCCTCCTGTAATCCACTATTCACTTAGTCACCCGGCAAATGCTCATGGTTGGCATAATACAGACGTCACAGTTACCTGGATTGTAAACGAACCAGAATCACCTTACACGACTGATGGTTGCGATCCCACAATAGTCACTGCGGAGGATGCTACTACTTTAACCTGTTCCGCCACTAGTGCAGGAGGACCTTCATCCATGAGTGTCACTATTAAACTAGATAAGTCACGCCCCATAGCCCCGACGATCAGTTATCCAGCTGAGGCACAGTACTTTAAAACTACCCCAATCTCCAACGAGTGGACTACAATCTCTGATATCTCTGGTATTGAACAATACCGCATAGAGTATGTTTACGACGATGGTCATTCTTTCTATGATGCTCCATATCGTTACACAACGACTAACTCACGCAGCCACGCACCCGGGATCACCGAGCAAGGAGGAGTCCGTTTTCGTGTACAGGCAATAGATAACGCTGGCAATTATGGGGATTGGAGTGGGTGGCGACATTATTATTACGATGCTACCCCACCATCAGTACCTGTTTTGACTTGGCCTATCAACAATTTATTTACTAATGACAACACTCCATTCATGCAGTGGGAAGATTCAATAGATACCTATGGAGTCGCAGGGTATCTCTACAGAGTTTATTACAACTGTAGCGACCCATCCTCTCTAGCTACATGTCTCTCGATCTACCCCAACACTACTGGGCTCTGGCGAACTACCTCCGAACTTCAGGCAGGTACTACCTCAGATGGAACATATCTGTGGCAAGTCAGGTCTCAAGATAATGCGGGTAACCAAAGCGACTGGAGCGAGGCTGAGCAAGTCACAATAGATACCATTGCCCCTAGCACTCCTAGTATCATTAGTCCAATTGATGGATTTATTACCAAGGGTGTAGCCTTTTCCCAGTCATGGGGTTTAGTGCCAGGTGCTATATCCTACGACTACGAGAGCTGTAACGTCGATCCAGGAGATATTAGTACAGTCTGTTCTTCACCAAAATTTACTAGTTCGTATTCCTCACCCACCAAGTTGGTCACCGCTGGCCAGCCCAATAGTCATTTTTGGTGGAGAGTCCGCGCCCGGGACGCTGCAGGGAATATTAGTTCATGGAGTGAGTCTAGGGAACTGATTATCGACAATACCGCCCCCACTTTAGTAGACCAAACCGAGTATTCTGGCTGGTATAACACTCCTCAGCTTTCAGAGTTTACCTACACGGATGCATATGGAATTGCTTCTGGTAACCCCGCTAGCTGTACTATCGCAACCGAAGGAACATCTCAGACCTGTAGTGTGACCCCAAATGTAGTAGACAATGCAGGTAACACTAATACCACTCTTGTTACCTCGCACCCGGCTAACCTGGACTGGAGTGACCCAGATAGTACCATAACTAGTCCTGTTAACCTAGGAGACAATACTGTCCTGATCACTAATGCTTGGGATGGGATCATTGAGGGTACTGCAAGCGACAGTATTAGTGATGTCGCCTCAGTAAGTCTCTCTATTAAGCGTGAATCCGACAATCTGTATTGGAATGGGACAGACTGGGTAGTTGGGACTGAGCTAGCAACTAGAGTACTCGCTGCAGGAACCAACTCCTGGAGCTACGACTTAGGCTTTGTTCCCACAGAAGACACCTACACCCTCACTTCGCACGCTACAGATCTCGCAACTAACACGGAGGATTCTTACCAACTCACTATCATTCTCGATAAGACTATCCCCGAAGTCGGAATATCACTTAGTCCCACCACCCCCGATGGGAGCAATAGTTGGTACCTCACCAAACCAGTGGTTACTCTAACTGCAACGGATTCCCACATTGACTCCATAGAATACCAGTGGGATAGCCAGACTGGGTTATGGACGAGCTATAGCGCTCCCTTTGATATAGTTGGTGAGGGTTCTCACACCCTGTATTACCGCGCTCATGACACTGCAGGCAATACTAGTGATGTTGGGGTAAAAACCATTCGTTACGACCAGACAGAGCTTGAGGAAGGTCCACAAAATGTTGCAGTCAACCCTAATCCTACTAGTGGTACTGTGTCAACCGTTTCGTGGGACCCAGCACTCGATAACATTGGTATCGACTACTACGAAATCCAATGGAAACTAGGTGGTACTACCTATACTAAAAATCTGGGTTCAAATGAAACTGAGTTGGAGATCGATCAACTAACCGAAGGCGAATGGGATATTATTGTGCGAGCCTATGATTCTGCCGGACACAATAAATCGGCATCCACCACGCTGACTGTAGATCGCACACCACCTAGCTCACCCACCCTAACCCTAACTTCGACTGGTGTTGGCACAGCGAGCCTGAGCTGGAGCTCAGTTGCTGGCGCTACCAGCTACCTAATCTGGTATGGTACTAGCACAGGAATCTATCCGTTCGCCGCAAATGTTGGCAATATTAATAGCTATACTGTCCAAGGTCTAGGTGCAGGCAGTTACTATTTTGTAGTTCAGGCAACAGACGCAGTCTCAAACGGAAGTCCTTTTTCTAACGAGGTAAATACGGGTAACATCACTGGTGCACCCGGTGTCGCTCCCGAGACTCCAGCCGAGGGGTTTGCACCAGCCGTTCTCGGCGATGAGACTGCCGCTCAGAACGAATCAACACAGATTACTCCCGAACAGATCGAAGGATCAGTTTTAGGTGAGAGTGAGAGTTACTTTAACTACTGGTGGTTATTACTATTTCTTTTGATTATCCTCTATGCTATTTATCGATACTTGCGTTCACACAATAAGTAGTTGAGCTTTCTCGCTTCAACTATCGCTCTCATCTGGGGTTTATACCCCGACGTAATTTTGCTCAAATAGACACTTGCCGTAACGACTCTTTTGTGACCATAATAAAGGCATGTCTTTTAGCGCCAAAATTAGGCATTATTTTACTCCACACCACACCAATAATTTCCGTGCCAAACTCTTACACAATTCGGGAATCTTTTTCTTTATTGGAGTACTATTAACTGGGAACCTCTTTGTCCGCCTCCTCGACGCGACTCCCTATCACATCCTCGGTTTTACTAGTAGTATCACCATCAACGAGGTAGTAACTAACACCAATAGCGAGCGTACCCGCGCCGGTCTGCCCACCCTTACCTACTCTGAAAAACTAGCCGATGCCGCCCGTCGCAAAGCCGCCAACATGCTCGAAGAAGATTACTGGGCCCACAACTCTCCCTCAGGCAAAACTCCCTGGGTATGGTTTAAAGCCGCTGGCTACAGTTATCTCTATGCAGGTGAGAATCTAGCCAAAGACTTTGGTAGTACCGATCGTATGGTTGCAGCCTGGATGGCTTCACCCACCCATCGCGACAACATCGTAAACGCCAAGTATACGGAGATAGGTGTCGCAGTAGTTCCGGGCACTCTCCAGGGCAAAGATACTATGCTCGTGGTCCAGCTCTTTGGTGCACCAGCAAATGGCACTGTAGCTACAACAGGCGGTGGCAACAGTACAGTCGCCGAAAAAGCAGTGGTCCCAGCTAAGACTCCTGCGCCCACTGTCGTTCCGACGGTCTCCATAGTTGATGAGCCGGAGCCCGAGGTGCAGTCGGCCACTCCCGAGAGCGTCGAAGCCCTCGTTGCAGAGATTCAACCTCAACCTAAGTTAAACGAATTTACTCTCAAAAAGACCATGAGTCTCGCAACGACTCTCCTATTTATGTTGGTATTGGTAGTTGATCTAGCTCTCGCCGAGTCTCGTGTTCTCTCCCGTCGGGTTGGCAAGAACTGGGCACACATTATCTTTATTAACGTCATTCTCCTCGCCACCACTATCGTTAACGCCGGATCTATTTTATAAAGGATATCTATGATGCAAGACGTCGCCAAACACAAAATCGCCTATAGTCTCCTCGCAGCATTTGCGATCGTCTATCTCGGCTTAGTTTTTTTACTGCGCAACATTCCTCAGGTATTATTAATTGCTACTATTTCGTTTGGGGTACTCTATTTTTTCTGGGGCATAATCCATCATCTTTATGAGAAAAACCTAACGAGCCGAATCATGTTAGAATATTTTCTGGTCACTGCCCTAGGTATAGCAGTTATGAGTACGCTCGTACTCTAAAAGAAGGAGTATTCTATGAAAGGTGTCATTTTAGCCGGCGGTAAAGGTACTAGGCTCTATCCCCTGACACATGCCACCAACAAACATCTCTTGCCTGTTTATGATCGTCCCATGGTCTACTATCCCATCCAGACTCTAATGAATGCCGGGATCACCGAAGTCTTAATAGTGACTGGTGACGTCCACGCTGGCGACTTTATCAATGTTATAAAAAACGGTCATGAGCTAGGTCTAACTCACGTCGAATACGCCTATCAAGAAGGGGGCAGTGCCGGAATTTCTGATGCCTTAAAATATGCCGAGGATTTTGCCGATGGGGACAATATTGCTGTAATTTTGGGTGATAACACTACCGACGCTGATATTAGTGGTGCAATTAAAAATTTTAATAGCGGTGCGATGGTTTTTCTCAAAGAAGTAACTGATCCACAAAGGTTTGGTATTCCACGCTTTAGTGAGAGTGACCCGAGCGTCATCGAAGAAATCCTCGAAAAACCAAAAGAACCCCCTAGCAATAAGGCAGTTACCGGTCTCTATCTCTATGACAACACGGTTTTTGACAAAATTAGGACACTCAAACCAAGTGGTAGAGGAGAGCTTGAGGTGACCGATCTTAATAATGCCTATATCAAAGAGGGCAAACTAACCTGGGCAATCCTTGATGGTTTTTGGTCGGATGCTGGGACCTTTGAATCACTCTTTAGGACCAACGCCTATTGGGCCAAAAAATCACTCGGCGAAATCTAATCTTCTTGATTTTTTCCGAAAAAAGGGCGAAGATTAGTTCATGCAACCGCTTGCTGATCTCATCCGACCAACCACTCTCGATTCGTATATTGGTCAAGCTCATTTAGTCGGGGACAACGCTCCACTTAAAAAAGTCATCGAAACAGGCGACCTTCACTCTTTAATCTTCTGGGGTCCACCCGGCTGTGGCAAGACTACGCTAGCCAAGATCCTCGCTAGAAGCGTGGGCGCCGACTTTCATATCCTCTCAGCCGTCTCTGCCAAAAAAGAAGATATTAGAGCCATCGTAGAACGGGTTCACGGATCTACGGATTCACGGAATAACGCTAAAACCGTCTTATTCCTCGACGAAATTCATCGTTTTAACAAATCCCAGCAAGATTTTCTCCTCCCTTATGTCGAGGATGGTACCTTGATCCTAATCGGTGCCACCACCGAAAATCCTAGTTTCGAGGTCATTGGCCCACTCCTCTCTCGTTGTCATGTCTACGTGCTAAAACCATTAGATGTGTCTGAGCTCTCTTATCTCCTAACCCAAGCTGCCAAAGAACTGAAAGTAAAGCTCGACAAAGCTGCCCTCGAATTCTTATCGACCTATGCCAGTGGCGACGGCCGTAAAGCGATTAACGTACTAGAATCTGCCCATAGTCTATATGGGAGTAAGCTAACCAAGGATCATATCCTGAGCACACTACAATCACCTTACCTGCGCTATGACCAGGCTGGCGAAGAACACTACGACACAATCAGCGCCTTTATTAAGAGTATGCGCGCGAGTCAGGTCGACAGCGCCCTCTACTACCTCGCCCGGATGGTCGCAGCTGGGGAGGATCCGCTCTTTATTGCTCGGCGTATGGTCATCTTTGCCTCCGAGGATATTGGGATTGCTGTTCCGACCGCGCTGGTTGTGGCCAATGCTGTTTTTAGAGCTTGTGAAACAATAGGCTATCCCGAGTGTCAACTAAACCTCGCCGAAGGAGTCGTCTATCTCGCAAGTTGCAAGAAGAGTCGAGCAGTTAATGATGGCTTTTTCGCTGCACTAGATGATGTCAAAAAATACGGCAATCTCCCAATTCCACTCAAGGTAAGGAATGCGCCAACCAAACTTATGAAAAATCTAGGTTACGGAAAGGGCTATGATATGCGCGATCAAGAATCATTTCTCCCAGATAAAATAAAAAATAAAAAATATTTTATGGAAGGCTGATATGCCGAAAAAAATATACCTAATTAGACACGGCGAGACGGACTATAACCTAAAACGTCGTATGCAGGGATGGCTCGACATCCCGCTAAACGAGACTGGTCACAAACAAGCCAAAGAAGCTGCCAAAAAACTCGTAGGTCACGAGCTCCATGCACTCTACAGCTCAGACCTCGTGCGCGCAAAAGAGACAGCGACGTATGTCTCCGAAACATTGAATATCGAGATTAGGCATGCTCCAGCTCTCCGTGAGACTGATATGGGCATCTTTGCCGGTTGGGCATGGGAGAAAGAGCGTGATGAAGAAAAAGACAAACTCTGGATAGAGTTTGAGTACGCTCGTGATAACCATATTTTAGACTGGAGCGCCCACCAGGGTGAGTCGATAGGGGAGATGTTAAAGAGAGTAAATGGCTTTTTATCTAATTTGCCAAATATTCACCCTGATCAATCCGTTGGCATCGTCACTCACTGCGGCACTATTAACCGGATCCTCGAATTTTATGGGCTCAAAGAGAGTATGGAGGGTTTTCGGATGGTCGGTAACGGTTCCATTTTTGTCCTCACTAAAGATGGTAATACTTATTCACTCGACACGCTATGATTGCTGACCTCACTAGTTTCAGTACAGTCATTAGCCACTACGAGCGAGTGGACCCAAAGATCGCTCAGGTCTTACCCCAGATTAACTGGGTAGATTGGTTTGAGGATCGCCCTAGCAGTGACCACTTTTACAACCTCACACGTAACATTATCTACCAACAGCTCGCAGGCAAGGTGGCAAGCACCATCTTTGGTCGCTTTGAAAAACTTGTGACTAACGTAACTCCAGTCAATGTTTTAGCAGTCGACGACCAAAAACTAAGAGATGCGGGACTTTCGTGGGCCAAAGTAAGTTATGTCAAAGATTTGGCAACCAAAGTTGAGAGTCAAGAAGTTAGTTTGTCTCACCTAGAATCTCTGGATAACGAGGCAGTAATCACCGAACTAGTCAAAGTCAAAGGGATCGGCCGCTGGACTGCCGAGATGTTTTTACTCTTTACGCTCCACAGAGAGAACATCTTTAGTTATGGCGATCTCGGTCTCAAAAATGGCTTTGCAAAACTCTACGGCATTAGCTCACCTAGTCCAGATAAAATTAAAATGGTAGTCTCTCGTTGGTCGCCATACGAGTCCTATGGTTCGATTGCGCTGTGGCATTCGCTCGACACAAAATAGTGGATCTGTTAATTTTAAGAACACTAGACACAGTACTCCAGGATGGTATACTGATTCGTACGTAAGTTACATATATTTAAGGAGATCTTTTATGGCTAAAAAAGTAGCAGCAAAAACAACCAAGAAAACAGTTAAGAAGGCAGTCAAAACTGTAAAACCAGAGCTAGTTATGGTCAATAGTGCACCAGCCATGGATACTCCTGTCATGGTTCAACCCCCAAAAACATCAAAGCTTTCTTCTCGCATTCTCCCACTCTCGCTAATTGTAATTGGTATCGCCCTATTAATTTATAAGGCTGGTCCTTACTTTGTTCCAGCGATCGTTGACACTACTCCAATCACTCGCTTTGAGATTTGGAACAGAATGGAAAAGGGTTATGGCGCCCAGACACTAGATGACGTGGTTAACGAGAAGATCTTAGATAGTGCGATCGCAAAGTCTGGTGTCAAGGTCGATCAATCTAAGGTTGATGATCAGATCAAGAGTCTAGAGTCTCAGTTTGAGTCACTCGGGGGGCTCGACGCTGCGCTTGAACAGCGTGGGATGACCAGAGACGAGCTAGTCAAGCAGGTTAAGACTCAACTCTCTGTTGAGGAAATCCTCAAAGATAAAGTTAATCCAACCGACGAAGAAGTCAAAAAAGCTTTCGACGAGGCATCTGCAACAACATACAAAGACAAAAAATTTGATGACGTCAAAGACCAGGTCAGGGACGAGCTAGTCCAAGCCAAATTGGTCGAAGCCTTCCGCGACTGGTTTGAGATGGTTAAAGCCGAGGCCAAACTTAAAAACTTTGGACTTTAAGAGCCAATGGGCCTCTTGGGAGCGACTCTCCTCATAATACTCGCGATCATCACGCTTAGCGTCCTGCGCGCTAGACTACACTTTGAGTTTGTCGCTCTCTCACTCTTAGTCTTTCGGACTAATCTGATCGGTAAGTGGCTATACACCCTCATCTTTTTGCCAGGCACAATATTGCATGAGCTCTCTCACTGGATCGTGGCCGAACTCTTAGGGGTAAGAACAGGCGAGATTAGCATCCTCCCAGATTTTGAGGTTGATCCGGAGGATAATCGAGAGCGCCTAGGTAGTGTCCAGACCGCAAAAACTGGTCCAATCCGGAGCTTCCTGATCGGTGCCGCGCCCTTTTTTACTGGCCTATTCATCCTCTGGATTCTCGGTAATTTACTGCTGAGCGGCGGCTGGTTATTGTGGCAGTATGCTCTAATTCTCTATGGGATCATTGTTGTTGGTAGTAGCATGCTACTCTCCAAAGAAGATCGACGGGCCTGGCCCTTTGTCGCGATCCTCATGGTTATCCTAACTGTCTTTTACTACGTTTTGCCATTTACCATTCCTACTTCGTTTATATTTGGTGCCACCGATTTGCTCATGGCTCTAAACCAGGTTCTGTTCGTGACAGTAGGGGCAATTCTTGTTATTATCGGTATCTCATACGGCCTTCGTCGTATAATAGAGAAAATACTCGGTAAAAAAGTAATAAGGAGATAGTTTTATGAAGCTCATGGTCGCAGGTGGTGCAGGTTTTATCGGGAGCAATTTTATCCATTACATGTTGGAGTCTCATCCGGACTACGAGATCATCAACTACGACAAGCTAACCTACGCAGGCAACCTCGATAACTTAAAGGATATTGAAAACAATCCACACTATCATTTTGAACAAGGGGATATTACTGATCTAGTACGTATCAATGAGGTGATGCAGAAACATCAGGTCACACACTTAATCAATTTTGCTGCGGAAACCCACGTCGACCGCTCAATCCACGGTGGTATTAAAGACTTTGTCTTAACTAATAGTCTCGGTGTGCAGATGCTCCTCGACGCTGTACGTGCCAACAAGATAGAACGGATGATCAACGTCAGCACCGACGAAGTTTATGGCGCCCTCAAGCTCGGGGAGAACACTTTCTTTACCGAAGATACTCCCATTATGCCCAACATGCCCTATGCCGCAGCGAAGGCCGGGGGAGACCTCATGTGTCATGCTTATTATGTTACCCACAAAACTCCAGTAATAGTTACTCACTGTAGTAATAACTACGGCCCCTACCAGTTCCCCGAAAAATTGATCCCCTTCTTTATTTTTAAAGCGATGAAAGACGAGCCAGTACCTGTGTATGGTGACGGTTTAAATGTCCGCGACTGGATCCATGCACTAGACCATAGTAGTGCTCTCGACCTGCTACTACACCAGGGAGTCGATGGTGAGGTCTACAACATTGGGGTCGACAACGAGCGAAATAATCTAGAGATCACCAAAATGGTGCTCGGCATCCTCGGCAAACCCGAGTCTCTCATGACTTATGTCGCGGACCGCCCTGGTCATGACCGCCGCTATGCTATCGACGCGAGTAAAATCATGAAGCTCGGCTGGAAGCCTAAATATACGAGAGATATGTTTGAGACTGGACTCAAAGAAACAGTTCAGTGGTACCTAGATAACACCGAGTGGGTCGAAAAGATTCGTGCTAGGATGAGTGAAATTAATCAACATATTAAATAAGATGAGCTACAAACTCTTTACCCTCAACAACATCCAGGCGGCCAACTTTCTCATGACCCCCTTGGAGCTCAAAGATTACTTAGATTTTGAGGTCAAGCGAGTTTACTTTATCTCTAACCCCACAGGTGACACCGGCAACCATGCCCATAGAGCCGAAGAAGATGAACTCTTTGTCCAGATCCAGGGATCTAGCACGATCTGTGTCGATGATGGTAGTGGTATGCAGGAGATCCTCTTAAGTGGTCCCAAAAATGCGATCTATGTTCCACATATGGTTTGGCATGGGTTTAAAGATTTAAGTAGCGACTGTATTATCCTCGCGCTAACTAGCACCAACTATGATCCCACCCGCGCCGACTACGTCGAAGACTACCTGGAGTTTAAACAGCTATGCAAAAACTAAGTCTCATTCTAACGGGAGCAACCGGACTCGTTGGCTCTCGTTTTGTCGAGCTCTATCGTGACCAGTTTGAGATATATAACCTTGACCTCGCAACCGGTGTCGATATAACTAATGCCGAGCAAGTCGAGGCATTTATTAGCGCTCACTCCGCAACTGCACTCATCCACTTGGCCGCCTTTACCGATACAGCACGTGCCGAGAGTGAAGCAGGGGATAAAGAGGGGATCTGTTACCGGGTCAATGTTTTAGGTACTAAAAACATTGTAGAGGCTTGTCAAAAGCACTCGCTCTATTTAATTCATGTCTCCACCGATTTCGTCTTTGATGGCAACAAATCAAACCCCTATACCGAAGAAGACTTAAAGAGTCCAATAGAGTGGTATGGTGAAACTAAAGCGATGGCTGAAGATGTGGTTACTAACTCAAAACTAAATTACTCAATAGTAAGAATAAGTTATCCATACCGTGCCAACTACAACTTAAAACCAGATATTATCGGCAAAATTCGTGCTGGCCTTGAGTCTGGCAAACTATATCCGCAGTTTACCGACACCATAATTACACCCACTCTCATAGATGATATCGCACGAGCATTTGCAGTATTAGTAGACCGTCAGCTAACGGGCATTTATCATGTCGTGGGTTCCACTAGTCTTTCGCCTTACGATTTAGCTAAAAAAGTGGCAACAATCTATGGCTTTGATCCTTCGGTCGTTAAAGAAGGCTCACTCACTGAGTATCTAAAGACTGCAACTAGACCATTTGCAAGATATGTGGCGATGAGTAACGTTAAGGCAACCAGTGAGCTTGGACTAAGCTTTGCATCCTTAGAGGCGGGTTTATTCGAAATTAAAAAGCAGCAAATATCATGAAGACCGCGCTCTACATAGTCTTGTCTTTAGTTGCAATTATTTTAATCTATCTGCGTTTTAGTTATGGTGGCTCAACTACAGTTGCTCCAGTAGTATCCCCAACCAGTATGGTTAGTACACCAAGTCCAAGCCCCAAGGTTTCATTGTCTGAAACCATTAATAATGAATATTTCACCATATCACATAGCTCTAGCGCGACCACTAGTGCCTCACGTGCTCCCGATTCGCGAGAATGGGTAATTAGCTACATGGGCGAAGAACAAAAGAAGTCTGGGCGTACTCAAACAGAACTCTGGGATGGATACGTTCTTGCAATAACTCGTTTCGAGACGGTGGGTGATGATCCGGACAAGTTGCAAGCGGAGGTAGATCGCAAGGGGATTATCGATGCCTGTAGTGAAGAAAATGCAACACCTATCAAATCAGGTAAAGTTGGCGACTATGAAACTATTACGTTTTACGGCGGTTGCTTAGGCGAAGGTGACTATCACTACCTTATGCTGGCCGATACCCTATATCGCCTAATTATCATGGCTTTCGGTAGTGATCAAGCAAAGTTAGAGTATCAGGTAGTTGTAAATTCGATGTTAAACTCACTTCGTTTTAAGTAAGTCTGGCCTTCTTTTTTGAGTTTTAATTATCGCTTGCTCTTTTCTCCAGGCATCAATTTTTGGATGATCGCCAGATAATAGTATTTCTGGCACTCCCTTATTATCATATTTGGCTGGCCTCGTATATTGTGGGTATTCTAATAGTCCTTCACTATGTGATTCATCATGGCTACTAGCATCATCTCCAAGTACTCCTGGTAATAATCTCGATACTGAATCAACTAGGATCATCGCAGGGATTTCCCCACCTGTCAGTACATAATCTCCAACCGATATTTCTAAGTCCACGTACTCTCTGATCCGCTCGTCAAATCCTTCGTAGTGTCCACAAATCAAGATTATATTTTTTTCTTTCGCCAGCTCTAGTGCCTTTTTTTGTTTATAGACTTTGCCTTGTGGTGTAAGCAGGATGACTTTCCCATCAAAATCTTTAACTTTCTCTTTTACTGCTTTTATTGCCGCATGCATGACATCTACTTTCAAAACCATTCCTGGCCCACCACCATAGGGGTGATCATCTACTGTTCCATAGCTATCTACCGCCCACTCACGTAAGTTGTGTGTGTGTAGCTCAACTTTCTCATTATCAATCGCGCGACCCACAATGCTGTGTTTTTTTAGGCCATCAAAAAATTCTGGAAAAAGGGTAATAATGTCGATCCTCATAATGGGCTCCTGATATTATGTAGTGCAGTACTCGCAACATGAGTATAAATCTGAGTTGTCGTAATACTAGCATGGCCGAGCAGTGTCTGGATATACCTAATATCTACACCCTGCTCAAGGAGGTGAGTGGCAAAACTGTGTCTGAGACTGTGAAAGGTGGCGGCCTTATTAATCGCGGCACGATTTAGCGATTTAGCAAATATCGCTTGTAGCGTCCTGGTAGTTAGTGTCCCACCTCGCTCACTCAAAAAGACATGGTCGTCTTTTTTGCGTCCTGCGAGATACGAATTGAGAGTGGTGACTAACTTATCAGGGAGGACTGTCGTTCGATCTTTTTGTCCTTTGCCACTCCGTACTACAACCCGCATGTTCTCAAAATCGATATCCATTACTTTAAGGGCGATTATTTCGCTGACCCGTAGGCCTGCGCCATATGCGAGAGCCAGTATTAACTGATGTTTTGGATTAGCAGTCGAATCTATTAATTTTGAGATCTCATTCTTAGTTAGTGTAACGGGGATTTTCTTTGGTCTTTTGGCATAGCCAAACTTAGGGTCCCACGACTGACCAAGTACCGCAGTCTTAAGTAATTTTAACGCCATGTGGTGCTGGTTGAGGGTATAGGGCGACATGCCAGAGCTGTATAGTTGGCTCAGGTATTTTTCTAGCGTTTGCTCATCTATATTAGCTGGATCTTTTCTCGTTTTCTTGACTATCCGATCGACAGAATCAATATACGCAGATATGGTTCGTCTGCTGTATGCACGAGCCTGCATATATAGTTGTAATCGTTCTTTCCACATGCTAATATTCTACCAAATGTCTGTGTATGCGAACATTATTCGCATACACACTAGTTGTACGATATCTATTTGTACTATTTATATGTTCGCGCGCGCTTTTACATTACATGTAAAGGTATATTATTTTTAGAGGGGGATGAGGTGTCGCCTACGGCGACTTTCATTAACTAAAGTGATACAAAACACCCCTCCTATAATCAAAAACGTTGCAACTTACGCAACAATTTCCGACTATTCGGAGGGGATGTCTGCACTTCTTTTGCGGAAGTATAACTGATAACGGAGTAACCCGTCGACTTACGTCGCCCAGCTAGTGGTTTCAATATTTGACCTCGCGAAGACTTATTTCTTGCTCGTAGCTTCCTTCCAGAAAGCCTTAGCCGCATCGGCAACTTCCTTGTCATCAACAAGGGCGTCGACCCACGCGGGGATGTTGTAGGAGAGAAGGTTCTGCATCATGGGAGGGTATCCCTGGCAGACATCGTAGATGCCAAGACTGAACATCATAATGATGCCAGCCGCAACCTTCTCCTCGCCAGCACGCTGCGCAACGTTCCTGTACAGTGACTGGGCGAGTTCATCATCCTGAACTTTCATCAGGCGAGCAATCATTTCATCAGCGCTCGGGAGGGTAATAACTTTATCGTTCATTTTTCAGTACTCCTTTTGGGTGGGTTGGGGTTTCACTACTTGTGAGTAGCACACTTAGTACCACTTTTGATACCAAAAGTGCTACCCACAATAGAAGGAGATAACTTCCGCATTTTAATGTGCAGTTATAGTGGGTTCTTTCACGCTGGGAAATAGCAAACTATTTGCAGCATGGCAGACTACTACAACATCTCGTAGCATACCAGATATGTAGTCATTTGTCAAGTTATAGGACATATCCACCAGAGGTGATGGTATGGGTAGCATTCAGCTCAGTGTATTCACCCCTAACCCCTCTACACTGAGCTGAAATGGAATACAGAGTACATGTAAAGGTATATTATTTTTAGAGGGGGATGAGGTGTCGCCTACGGCGACTTTTGTTAATTAAAGCGCTAAAATTGCCACTTTGTATAGCGAAAGTTAATAGATACAAAACACCCCTCCAATCTTTCCACTTACGTGGACGTGACCGGAGGGGTCGAGCGTTTTGCACCTTGCGGAAGGTGAGGAATTAGTCCCAGTAGGCGGCGGCGTTTTCCCATTCGGGATAGTTGCTGTTCAGCCAGGACTTGGCGACTTCGAATGCCTGTTCACGTGCAAGGCGCTCTTCGCTCTTTTCGAACGGAACAGGATTAGTGGAGTAAACCACTTCATCGCAGTCAGTCACCTGCACAAGCACAATCCCATTCTCGAGCTGGTCATAGTCCAGGTTGATGCCGAAGCGGCGCACACAGTAGAGGTGAGCGTTGCGGTCGTAGAACGCGGCTTTGTAGAAAATGCCTGCACGCTTGCGACCTTTCTCATCGAGAAGGTCATTGTGCATCGAGTGGCTCGTGCTACGCTTGGTCCATCCAGCGGGGAGCTGAACATACTGGAACAAGTCATCGCCTGGCACAACTTCGCCGAACACAACGCCTGCGGCTTCGAGAGCAGTGCGATCATCAGCACTCATTTCGGTTGGGAGCGTGTCGCTACCTACGAACGAGCGTTGACCGTCAGCTTCTTGTCTGAGAATGGCGTCCGATCCGGATTTGGCTCCGAGTGCGCGAGCAAACAGATCCAATCCATCTTCCTTACGGGGGGCTTTCTTGAACATGGTATATCTCCTTTTGTAGAACAGAATAGAAAAACGTTTTTCTACCCAAATGGGTATTTTTGTAGACACGACAATATCCACAAAATTACCCACTTGGCAAAGGAGATAACTTCCGCATTTTAAGGTGCAGTTATAGTTGGTTCATTCACGCTGGGAAATAGCAATCTATTTGCAGCATGGCAGACTACTACAACATTTGGTAGCATACCAGATATATAGCTTTTTGTCAAGTTATAGGACATATCCACCAGAGTTGGAGACTAGGGGAGCATTCAGCTCAGTGTATTCACCCCTAACCCCTCTACACTGAGCTGAAAATGAATACAGGGTACATGTAAAAGCGCGCGCGAACTGAATTAAGGAACAAATAGACATCTCACTCCTTGCAGTCGTTCGACCTCGTTGCACTCTCAGCCCACCCGCTTTAAGTTGAGTGATTTTAGCGTGTGGGCTTCGGGTCGTACAACTACTGTATATCTGGCTCAGTCGTTGCACTCCTTCGACCCACATTGGACGGGTTAGGGTACAATAAACTCAATTATCAACCCGTCCAACGTCAGATATACAGTGCCCGTTAGATGAAATTAGCAACTCTCACAATCAAGGAAGGGTTATAATCAACATATATGGGTATCGTCGTTGAATACAATCCAGACCTCGCTTTACGCAATGTCGCGGAATTTCATGCCGGCAACCGAAAAATAGAGGAATGTATCCCCGAAAAGTTAGAGGTTGGCCAAACCTATTCCTTTCTCAAAAAAGATCAGAGGTTGTATTGGTTGCACGGCGAACTTCCGCTCCTAGAGACACAAGGCAATCAAGTTTTATCCCGTCCCAAAGCTAGTATTATCATCCTCGACGCTACTCACTATCTAGAAGCTGGCGAGGTCTGGACAAAAGGAAGATATAAAGTTATAGAAGTATTCAACGACGATAAGCCTCACTTCAACGGCTTCGAAAAGATTAACTAATTTTTAGTGAGAGTTGCTAACTTGCTCCGTTTCACTCCGCACCGCGTTGCACTCTCGCTCGAGGTGATCGGGGGATCATATCACCTCGCGCTCAGGTCATCTAACTAGCGTGTATGCGGCTCCACTCCTTGCAGTCGTTCGCCCAGATTATTTAGTTTTTGATACAATTATCATCATGACACCAGAGCTTACTACATTAATCGCAGGATTGGGAGGTTCGCTCATAGGTTTCATGGCCTCAATTATCACGGTATGGATTTCTAAGCATTATGAATTTAAGAAGTTGCGAGAGACTTTGGTGATCGATGCCTCAATCAAAAATTGGGAGGGTGCAAAGGAGGCTTGGTCAAAACATGGCGGTGCCCTTATGCCTCTCGATAGTTTCATCGCTCACCAGTCTCGCATTATTCCAATCCTGCTTAGCAAATCCATAACTCAAGAAAAAGTGGAGGAGGCCATGAAAGAATCTAGAAAACTTAGGCAAATATTAGAGGAGGTATCAAAAACTTAATAACCTCGCATACACGCTGTACGTTAGGCGACATAATGCTACTCAGAAAGGAGTAAGAAATATGGCAAACTTAATGGACATAGCTGAGTCTCTAGCCAAGGAGGGAAGACTTGCTCAGGATTATGTTAGATACCAAGGTGAAGCGACTAACGAGGAGTTTAAATCTCAACTGAAACAGTTAGAAAGACTCTCCGTAGATAAAATGAGGATCCTTCGCAAGATAATTGTAGATGGCCCTTGGCTAGAGCATGAAGAAGGTTCTTCCTCAGAGTAGCATTACGTCTTCGTCGCTACGCTCCTCGATCGCGTTGCACTCTCATTCCGCGGAGTATTAAGAGCTTTCAGATTATACTTCGCTCCATTCGGGTCGTAGAACTAGCGTGTATCTGGTTCACTTCGTTGCACTCGTTCTCCCATATCAGGCGGATTTGTGAGTATAATCCATTATAAGTCCGCCAAACATCAGATACACACCATACGTTAGACGTAATTACAAAATTTACTCATAATGACAATCCATTTACAGTTGGAAGAATTGTATTTAAGTGATAAAAGTGATCGTCAGCTATTTGACGAAGGCAAATTATCCGAGGATCAACTCAAACAAAACGATATTCATCGGCAAGAGGTGTTAAATACAATTCTTCCAACACTAGATGAAAATGAAATATGGAATTGTCATTATGCCTGTTTATTGCTCATGCATTCATGGTCTGATGTTCCCGCCACATACAAACTGGCGCATGAGTACGCTCAAAAGGCAATTAAATTGGGTTCCAACGTAACGAAGTGGTTGTATGCCGCCAGTCTGGATAGGTGGCTCGTATCTCAAGGTAAAAAACAGAAATTCGGAACCCAATTTAATAATGCCACAGGAATAATCTGCGACTACGATCCCAAAACATCAGACCAAGAACGAAAGGACTATGGCGTTCCGCCATTGTCCGAGCTAATAAATAGATCGTAAAGTTTGTAACTTGCTCGTTTCACTCGCACCCCGTTGCACTCTCACTTCGTGTGGCAGGGGAGCATTTTGCCACATTCCGCTCGGGTCACCTAACTAGCGTGTATGCGGCTCCACTCCTTGCAGTCGTTCGCCCACAATTTGCCTTTATATTTTCCCGATTTTTGCTATACTCCAAGTACTATGAAACAACAAAAGACCGTTCTCGACTATCGTGTAATATTACGCCTTGATAAAAGCCTGGGTAGCAAAAAAGCGTGCTATGTTGCATATTGTCCCACTCTAGGTGTGGTCGACGATGGGCCTACCCCTCAAGAAGCACTCGATAATATCCAGAGCACTATCGCCTTTCATGTCGAGTGTTTGCAAAAAGAACATAAAGAAATTCCCGTTGATAAGCCTAACGAAGAATTGGTGACTAATACCCAGGTACCTTTCCAGGTTACTCCCTATACCAGATTTGCCGTTTAGTATGCCCAAACTCCCAGTTCTCAAACCACTGGCAGTAGTCAAGAAGTTAGAAAAAGCTGGATTTAAGATTTCACGGCAAACTGGTAGTCACGCTAGACTTATTCATCCGGATGGTCGTGCGTCTACGGTAGCTTTGCATAGCCGAGATATCCCGAAAGGTGCCTTACGCGCAATTCTCAGACAATGTGAGATGACAGTCGAGGAATTTCTCAAAATTTAAAGCAAAACCTCGCATACACACCATACGTTAGGCGATATAGGGATCAACAGAAATTTGCTTTCGGCAAGCGTAGCCAATAACAGCCTCGGGTGCTATCATAATCGGAGTATGAAAATTACCTGTATTGGAACTGGTTTTGTCGGTGTAGTAACGACCGCAGTCTTAGCCAAACTAGGGAACAAGGTTATCGGCCTAGATATAGACGAAGACAAAATCGCCAAATTAAAAGAGGGAGTCGTACCCTTTTTTGAACCTGGTCTATCTGAGCTCCTCATCAATACTCAAAAGAGTGGCAATCTTACTTTTACAACCGACTACCACCTCGCAGTGCCCGACTCTGACGTTGTCATGATCATGGTGGGCACCCCTAGCGCTCCCGATGGCTCTGCTGATCTTCGCTTTGTCGAGAGTGTTGCCGAGAGCATTGCCCCTCACTTAAAAGAAAATGCGGTTGTCGTAATTAAGAGTACCGTCCCACCTGGAACCAACAAGCACATTCGTGATTTGATTGGCAGTAAAACAACAAAAGTCTTCCATCTGGCCTCTGTTCCCGAATTTCTTAAAGAGGGGACAGCAGTCGAGGATACCCTCCATCCTGACCGCGTCGTAATCGGAGTAGAGGACGAATTTTCTAAAGAAGTCTTAACCAAGTTGCACGAGCCACTAACTAGTAACATCCTGGTCATGAATCCCGAGAGTGCTCAGATGACCAAATACGCTGCCAACAACTATTTAGCAACCCGTATTACCTTCATTAACCAGATCGCCGATCTCTGTGAATATAATGGTGCCGACATCGAAGAGGTGATTAAGGGAATTGGCGCGGATCGTCGTATTGGACCAGGGTATTGGTATCCAGGTCTCGGTTATGGTGGTTCATGTTTTCCTAAAGATGTCAAAGAAATCGCGGCGTATGCCAAAAAAGTCGGCGAACCAGATAGTCTCTTTATTAAGATTAATGCACTCAATGAAGCACGCGTGAGCCGCAAACTAGAACAATTTAAAAAAGAGACCGGAACATTTAGTAATAAAACAGTGGCTGTGTTAGGACTATCTTTCAAAAAGAATACCAATGACACTCGCGTCGCTCCATCCCTGGCTGTAATCCCATGGCTAATAAGTCAGGGGGCAACAGTTCGTGCCACTGATCCTCAGGCGGTGGATGAGGCAAAAGCACTTTTACCCAAAGAAGTTGTCTATGCTAAAGATGCTTATGCGGCCGCTACCAACTCAGATATTATTATCTTGCTAGTTGAATGGGACGACTATACCAATCTCGACCTTTCAAGACTCGCAAAACTCATGAAAGCAAATCCAGTGTTTATTGACACTCGCAATCAATATGAGCCAAAGACAGTTATAAATGCAGGTTTTAAATACATTGGTGTAGGTAGGTAGTGCCTATGACAAAACGAATTTTAATTACCGGTGCTGGTGGATTTGTTGGTAGCTACTTAATCAAAGAATTAAAGAAAGACGAGAATAATGAGATTTATGGTTCAGTCTACAAATCAACTAGTGATATTAAACCCCTCCTACCCAAAGATCACATTCTAACTGGCGATCTAACAAAGCAGGATATTGCTAATAACCATGTCAAAACTGCCAATCCTGATGTAATCTACCACCTTGCAGCCTTATCCGTGGTCCACAATAGCACGGTAAATGCTCTAGCTACGCTACAGGGGAATACTGCCATTTCCTATAACCTTTTTGAGGCGATTCGCAACCACTGTCCTCGCGCACGTACTCTCGCAGTTTGTTCTGCCAATGTCTACGGTTCAGTACTAGCAAGCAACATCCCAATCGATGAATCAGCTCCCCTTAGACCACTTAATCCTTATGCCGTTAGTAAAATTACCCAAGAAATGATCGCTTTGCAGGCTGGCCTTTCTTACGGTCTAGATGTAGTGATTGTTCGCCCCTTTAATCACAGTGGACCAGGACAGACCGCCGATTTTGTTCTACCCAAACTTGCACAGTCTGTAGTTGCCATCGAAAAAGAATCCAAACTCCCTGTACTTGAACTAGGTAGCGGTGAGGCGATTAGGGACTTTACCGACGTTCGTGACATGGTCAAAGCCTACGTTCTAGCCGCGGCCATGGGTCAGAGTGGTGAAATATACAATATCGGATCTGGCGTTGGTACGAGCATAAGAGCAGTTGCCGAAATTTTTTCCACCTTCTCAAAAAAACCCTTCAAGATTGTCGAGAAACCTGAGCTTTCTCGCTCTTCTGACGTTCCTGTGCTGGTTGCTGATATCACTAAATTTAAAGAATTAACAGGTTACTTCCCCTTAATCTCGCTTGAGAGGACTATTTCAGATATACTAGAGTACGAAAGGAATAAATCATGACAAAGCGCGCACTTATTACCGGTATTACCGGGCAAGACGGTTCTTACTTAGCCGAGCTCCTCCTCGAAAAAGGTTATGAGGTTTATGGTCTAACCAGAAGGACCAGTACCCCCAATCACTCGCGCATCAGCCACATCGTTGACTCTCTTCATATGATCTCCGGTGATCTACTTGATCAATACTCCCTGTTTAAAGCCATTCAGGAGTCAGATCCCGACGAGATTTATAACCTTGCGGCCCAGAGTTTTGTCAAAGCGAGTTGGGAGCAACCCATGTTTACGGGTGAGTCTACCGCCCTCGGTGTGACTCGGATGCTTGATGCGATGCGCATGAGTAAGCCGACAGCCAAGTTTTATCAGGCCAGTAGCAGTGAGATGTTTGGCAAAGTTGTCGAAATCCCCCAAAAAGAAAGTACACCCTTTTATCCTCGCTCACCTTATGGGGTAGCTAAGGTTTATGGACACTGGATTACGGTTAACTACCGCGAGAGTTATGATCTTTTCGCTGTCTCAGGCATCCTCTTTAACCATGAGTCTCCTCGCCGTGGACTCGAGTTTGTAACCCGCAAGATTAGTAATACTGTCGCCAAAATTAAGTACGGCAAAGTCGACAAATTATATCTCGGAAACCCCGATGCCAAACGTGACTGGGGATACGCCAAAGATTATGTTGAAATGATGCACCTAATGCTTCAGCAGGACACCCCTGACGACTATGTTATCGCAACCGGTGAAACTCATGAAGTGAGAGAGTTTGTCGAGAAGGCCTTTGCTGTTGCCGGTATTAAAGACTGGGAAAGTAGGGTCGTCTGGAATGATCCAAGGTTCAATCGTCCGGCTGAGGTAGATCATTTGATTGGAGACCCTAGCAAAGCCAAAGCCAAACTAGGCTGGGTCCCCAAAACCAGTTTTGACGAACTAGTTAGACTCATGGTCGAATCTGACCTAGAACTTGAAAAAAACTAGGTACTCGGTACTTATGACTAAAAAAATCTTGATCACCGGCGGTGCTGGTTTTATCGGTAGTCACCTCGTTGCACACTTTTTAAACGCAGGGCACAGTGTCATCTGTCTCGACAATTTCTTATCAGGTAGCCGGGATAATATAAAACCCTACCTCGAAAACTCTAATTTTCAGCTAATCGAGCACGACTGCAGCCTACCTCTCCCACATAAGATTTCTAACCTCGACGCTATCTTTCATTTCGCGACCCCTGCTTCTCCCAATCCATTTAGTCCTGTCTCCTATATGTCTCACCCGGTCGAAACCATGATGGTCACTTCCCAGGGCACCAAGCACCTGCTTGATTTGGCCCGAGCCAATAATTGCCAGATCATCCTGGCGAGTACTAGCGAAGTTTATGGTGATCCACTTGTGCATCCTCAAACCGAAGATTACCGCGGCAATGTGAGCTGTACGGGGGTGCGCGCTTGCTATGACGAAGGCAAAAGATTTATGGAAGCCCTCTCCATGGTTTATCATCGCGAGTATGGTGTTAAAACCAAGATTATTCGCATCTTTAATACTTATGGGCCCCGGATGCGTCTCGATGATGGGCGCTTCACCATTAATCTCGTTGCCTCTTATCTCAATAAAACTCCATTTCGCTTGCACGGCGATATGGCCCTTATTACTCGCTCTTTCTGTTATATTGACGATTTAGTTGGTGGCATCGCCAAAGTTTATGAATCAGATGCAATGATTGGCAATGTTATCAATCTTGGTAACCCAACCGAACACACTCTCTCCGAGGCACTTCGTATTTTTGAATCTGTAATCGGGGCTCAGCTCGCGACTGTACAGGTTGATGTCCAAAGTGATGACCCTAAAAAACGCAAACCAGACATTGCACGAGCCAAAGAAATCTTAAACTGGGAGCCAGTAGTAGATTTTAAAACAGGCATAAAAAATACCCTAGATTACTACCTATCCTTATGATTAAACGAGTTGTTGTTATTATCCCAACCTACAACGAGTCTGGTAACGTCGCACCAGTCTCTCATGCCCTAGGTAAGATCTTTGCCACACTAAAGTCCCAGTACGATCCACTCATTCTTTTTGTTGACGATCAAAGTCCAGATGGAACTAGTAAAATCATCAAAAACTTAATCAAAAAATATAGTTATGTTAAATTACTCGAAAACAAGCGCAAAGGTGGACTTGGCCATGCCTATAAAAAGGGTATGATCTACGCATTAGATAAATTAAAAGCAGATATTGTTTTTGAGTTCGATGCCGACCTCTCCCACGATCCCAGTAAGATCCCACTCATGCTTAGTGCAATCGAATCAGGTAGTCAACTGGTGCTTGGCTCACGTTATATGACGGGTGGGGGAATACCGAATAACTGGCCCTGGTATCGCAAGTTTTTGTCAGTCATCGGTAATATTTTTATAAGGGTTCTCATGGGTAACTTTAAAATCAGAGATTGGACCACAGGCTATCGCGCGATCACTCGCGACGTGGTCGAAAAGATCGTTCCCGAGCTATCACATCACGCCTTCCAAGGATACACTTGGCAAATAGGCTTTCTGGTTAAAACTCTTCAAAGCGGCTATACTGTTACCGAGGTACCATTTTACTTCCGTGATCGGGAGCAAGGGGCATCCAAGTTGGGTCCAGAATACATTATTAACACCATGAGGTATATTATGAAAGTTAGGCTTAGCCAGTTGCTCCATTCACGACTCTTAAAATTTGTCATCGTTGGCGGAAGTGGCGCAGCCATTCAGTTTATTGCGCTTCACTTTTATCGTAGGGCTCTACCTTCATTTCAACTAGCCTTTTTTCTCGCAATTGAAACAGCGGTTCTTAGCAACTTTATTTGGAACAATGCCTGGACTTTCAAGGATCGCAAATTAAAACCTACTCAAATTCCTGGCAAGTTTTTTCAATTTAACTTAGCTTCGGGCGGCTCCATCCTAATTCAACAAACCATTGCCTTCTTAGGTGAAAAATTTATTGGTCTTTATACTCTTTTTACCTTTCAACTTTCTACTTTCAACTTTTCCTTAGATACTGGGGCTATGTTTGCCGTAACCGGTATTCTCGTAGGAATGTTCTGGAACTTTTTTGCCTACTCCCATATTGTTTGGAAGAAGAAGTAAGGTAAATGTTGGCAATAAGCAAAAATTGGCATCTCTTAGTTCTAACAACGATATATCTACTATACGTAATCACCTTTCGTGGAGATATCCTGACACATCGTTTTAACGAAGACTTAACCCGCCAGTTCTATCTCTCACAGGACATTCCCTACGAAGTCGCAGGGAACAGGCTCTTTCTCTCAGACCAAGATATCTATGCAGCCACTGGTGTTCTATATTTTAGGGGAGGCGATCCTGCTTTCGAAAATTTTGAACATCCACCACTCGGCAAGTATTTTTTCGGTTTAAGTACACTATTAACAAACAACCCACTTGTGATCCAACTCATTTGGGGCTTTCTCCTCCTACTCTATACTGCAAAATTGGGGACAGATCTAACGCATCACCGTCTATTCGGCTTACTCGCCGCCCTTGGCCTTCTAATCGACCCGCTTTTCCAAGATGTCTTGGGCGTCACTTTGCTAGATCTGGGACAATCCGCGCTTCTTCTAATCTATCTATATTATTTCACCAAAAGACCAGGCAGTTTAGGAAGTGGTATTATTCTTGGATTACTGGCATCTTTTAAGTTTCCTGCCGCCGCGATATTTATTGTTGGGATTATCACGCTACGCTTCTTGCTAAACAAAGAACTCTCCTGGCAATATTTCAAGCATCTCCTGGTGGCCTTTGTTGTTTTTACCCTTACCTATATTCAGGCATTTGCTCTCAGGGGGGGTTTCTTTAACATTTTTTGGCATGTTTTGCGAATGGGGAAATTTTTCGTCGATCACAGTACTGCTAGCTTTTTTGGCGCTTCCGCTATTCTCTTTACTACTGGTTGGTGGAAAACTTGGTGGGGAGATTTATCTTGGCTGCACACAAATCTCTGGACACCACTCTGGCCCTTAGGATTAATTCTAGGAGTTATTGAGCGATCCTTCTGGGGTGTTATTCCTGCTACTTATCTCTTATATTTAGGGGTACAGGCTCCCTTTCCGAGATACTTTATGATCGCTATTCCCTTTGTTTATCTCGTGCTTGTGTCATCACTGTACAATCTCATGAATCGATACAAACTCGTTCCTAAATCGCTCTCTTAGTTCCGCACTACAACCAGAAAATAGGTGTAAGTAACGGTTCCGATGTTCTTCGTATAGATAATCTACTTCTTTAAGTATTTGACAATCATAGCTCGCAACCATTTTTTCGCGCTCCGTGTAGGGGATAGATAGTAGTTGTAATTGAGTTAAGTCTGCAAAATAAGTTACCTTGCCAGAGTAAGCTGTAACGTAAGCCGTATCAAAACGATGTGATAGCAGGGGGGTAGTGTTTGAAGTCTGCTCACCAGGTTTAAATAAAGATGTAAATACAATACCCTCGGGAAGATCCCTTAAATGATTTAGTGCCTCGATTTCTTGTTCTGAAACATAGCTAGTACCTTTAGAGCTTGTAAAGGTTCTGATTACATCCAGATTGTTGGGAAGTAACGCGGCAACAAGTAAGATAAGCAATGAAGCTTTAGCAAATCTCCATTTTGTTGCTACATATAGCTGGTCAAAAACTTCTGCCGCGATAATGCCGCTTAAGAATAACGACACGTGTAGAAACTGTACGGTATTCCACCATATTCCAGTTTGCACAAAAAGCACACTAATTAAAAGTCCTACTACCGAACCAGTAATTAGTAAAGTAAGTGTGCGACTGCTCTCAGCCCTCTTCTTAATTAATGGAGCAAATAGGGCTACAAATCTGACTCCATAATTCATCACAATAAAGATCAAGGTAATTAGCAAGTTAAGTCCAAATAATGCAACTCCACTTGTTGTATATAATCGCTGAGCCCAGATTGATATATAAAATAACTGTGAATCTTCGATGAGCGGGGCAACTGTCGCAAAAGGTTTCCATACGAGAGGGAAGGGTTTCCCACTTGGTTGATATAACCAGACTGCAACCAGTAGAACTGGTATGGCCATAACTAAATGCCGAGAAATTTCCTGAAACCAATTTTTAGAATTAGATTTAAGCTCTAGAATAAAGTTAACAAAAACTATAAATGCCAATATAACCCCGGTGTAAAATTTGAGTGCAAAAGATGCAGCGACTAGCAATCCCAAAACTAGACTCTCTTTATAGCTTGTCTTATGACTACCCATCAATCTATTTAGGTACACTAGTAGGAGTAGTAATGACAAACCAAGTTGAGGATTGGTCATTACCTGTAATGCCTGCATCGATAATAGTCCACTCGATCCCCAGATGGTTCCGTTATGAAATAGATTTAAAGCATACGAGAATGAGCTTCCAAAAAAGCTAAATATTAACAAGAACCACGGGAAGCTCGGGGTTGGCCTGTATCTTTTTGCAAATTGGAAAAGATAATAAATAATTCCAAGTCCCCATAAGAGCGGCAACCCTCTAAAGTACCAATCTTTTGTACTGATTGTCGTTGCGCGCGACAATCCTGCGACCAGTAAATCAATTCCATAGTTGTAGCCTGTTAGGTTTTCACCGGCAAAAGTTGGCATTTGCCAGTTGCCACTGTTAATAAGCATTTCTGAAACTGCGATATGCCAAACTCCGTCATGCTCATGTGCGCCGTAGTAGTAATCACCACAAGCGTTATTTTCACATCTACTCATGCCGCTAGGCATTATTACTATCAAGCTTATGATCAAACAAAAAAGAGCAAAAATGCCTAGCAATATTTTGCGATAGTTCATAGAAAAGGCGTCCAATCAGCGATTGGTTGGATATTGCCCAAAATAAAATTCCAACTATACAAAACAAGAGGGATCAACAAGACATATAATAACCAGTGGAAACGGAACTTAATAATATACGGGCCATAACCGAGTACCAAAAGTGGCGCGATTAAGATGCTATATCTCGAAACATCGCGGTGGGCTACAAAAAACAGTGAGAATGCATAAATGCTCGAAAATATTGCAATTAACCTTAAATTAAGTTCTCTTCGACTTCTCTCCCAAAGTAGCCCGACTCCCATCATGATAAAAATGTACAAATACATAATGTCCTCTCGCCAGAATCCAGATACCCATGGCAGTTCCGATCCAAACACCATAAAGGGTGGGACATATAGGTTAAGATTGCCTCCCACCTTAAAGTAGGCGAGCATGTCTCCGTACACAATCCCGTAATAACTCCACAGGACAAGCAGGGCTAGTGGCATCATTAGATACGGAGACAAATTCCCAAGAATCTCTTTTATCTTCCCACCCCTCTTCCAGACTATTTCTATCACGTACGCTCCAAACAATAAGATCGCCGGGGATCTAGTCAGCACTGCCAGCGCACCAAGTATTGCACTCAGACTATGTTTTTTCTGGTCGTGTGAAACTATTGATAATAGTATAAAAGTTAGGCATAAAAACTCGTTAGATCCAATCGCACGTAAGGGGAGTATTCTAGGTGGCAAGAATATGGCGAGTATGGCAAGCGGAATAATCATCCGCTTATCCGTGGCAAACCGCCTAAAGAATATGATTAAACTGATTGCAAAGAGTATGTTACTTAGCAATATACTCACGTAGATGGCGTAGGGTCCACTCAAGAAGAGATCAAAAAAAGCAATCACTCCTGCATACAGTGGGTAGTGTGCCGCAAAATATCTAGTGCCACGCTCTCCAACCAAAGTCCCATAGTTCTGCTCGATTATTGTTGGATCATACCAACTTCGAGCAACTACGAGGAAGTTCATGGCATCATAATTCTGGGCAATAGTTAACATCGATTTGTCTTTAAAATTAATACCCCAAAACTGCTCTATTCGTAGAGCGAACGGACTCCAGATGACAAAAACACTAGCTAATGCGATTATTACCACTAAAAGATATTTACGAATCTCACTCATAAGTAGATTATAATGATTCCGATGGAGAAATATACATCTAAGCTCAAATCTATTGTCAAAAAGCTCAAGACCCACCAACTTACTCTGCTAATTGTCCTTACAGGCGTTTTTCTCGCGCTTTCCTTTATTGTGACAAATGGTAATTATCGCTGTGAAGGAGATATCTGTGGCCTCTGGATAGGGCAGTGGCATAAGCATGACTACATCTGGCACCTCGCACTAATTAAAATGTCATTTAACTCATTTCCACTAATGCACCCCAACTACTCTGGGGCAGTACTCGATGGGTACAATTATTTACTAGACTATCTAGTCTATCTTGTTTCAAAAATTGGCATCTCCCCGATCGATATGTTCTTTAAAATCCTTCCCATGATCTTTTTCCCACCTTATCTTTACTTTCTTTTCAAAAATAGTCGCCTCTATAACAAGAGTAACATCTATCTCAACTCCTTCCTTTTCTTTGCCTTGCTCGGAACCTCATTCTCCTATTTAATCTCACTCTACATAGGTCGCGGCCTATATTACTCAACACTCGCCGGTTTTCCAGTGGTAACGAGTATTCAGCCAACTACTGTATTTCTCAATATGCAGTACGCCTATTCCCTCCTTGTTCTCCTTGTAGTGATTTACCTTATGCAGCTTAAATCTCGTACTCCATTACAGGCATTAGCTCTGTTGGTTCTGTCTGCCATTGCCGTAAGTCTCAAATTTTATGCTGTCTTCGTTTTAACTCTACTCGTCGGAGTCTATGGTACTTGGCAAGTTCTCAAAACCGCTTCACTTAAAAGGTTTTGGGATCTTTTGCTTCCGACTGCGCTAGGCGTCCTCCTGAGCATTGTTTGGTTTTACAACCCCTTTAAGGAGTTGGCTAATTCCGGTTTTGCCTACGATCCATTTGCGATTACCCACCACATGACAGAAGACATTAATTTGTTTTACAACCAGTACCTAACCAATGCTCGTTATTTTTTAACGGCTCATGGTGTTTCCCCAAGGTTAGTAGCGATCGAAGCGCTAAACATTATTCTATTTTTGTTAGTTAATTATGGTACTAGAATTATTGCGGTTTACAGCATCATTGCAAAAATAAAGAATAAACAGTGGAACCTTTTCGACACTGCTCTCCTCATCACAATCGTTGTACTTACTCTATTCCCAATTCTCTTTGTCCAGCGCGGTAGCTTTTACAATACAATGCAATTTCTTTATTACGCCATCTTCCTCTCTTCATACTTTGCTGCAGATGCGCTCTTTAGGCTGCTGACCGTATTTAAAAATCGGATTTTATCATACATATTAATCATGTTGATTGTTGCAGCTACAGTTCCGACGCACTTTGATCAGTTCAGATATTTGTCTGAACCACAGAGGGTTACTACTCAAGCTGAGTTAGAGGCGCTTGAGTATCTGGAAAGTCTACCGAGCGGCAATGTTTTTGTGACTCACAGTCACAAAAAAGATGCCTATATTTCTGCTTTTAGTGGCAAACCCACCTATTTTACTGATATTGACCAACTCGACGTGACGCGGGTGAGTGCTACCGAGCGTGAGCAGATCGTGATCAGACCATGGTTACTAGTTCCACAAGATATAGATGTGAGGTATTGGTATCTTCGTAAGAGTGACGAGGACTTCTCTATTATCAATGATAAAATCAAATCTGACCCCGCCTTTAAAGTTTTGTATGAAAACAATGAGATAATTCTCTACGAACGTGATCGTATAATGTTAATTAATAGAAAAATAGAGCAAGAAAGCAATAATGACTAAACTCTCCTCACTCTCTATTTTCGTTCCCACCTATAACGAAGAAGCCAATATCAGTCTGATTATCGAAGATGTTTTAAAATATGTCCCACCCTTGGCAAAAAAATGGGAACTCATTGTGGTTAACGATGGTTCAACAGACCAAACTGCGAGGATTGTCAAAACATACTCCGAAAGATACAAGGAGATTAGACTCATTAATCATTTGCGTAATCGGGGCTATGGTGCAGCCGTCAAGACTGGGCTCAAATCATCTCGTTACGATTGGATTTTCTTTACTGACTCCGATCGTCAATTTCGTTTTGAAGAACTGTCCTCCTTTATCTCGCATCGCGAGTCTGCCGACTTTATCATTGGCTATCGCAAGAAACGTCGTGACCCATTGATCCGTCTAATCATTGCCCAAGGTTTTCTTCGGGTCTGGAACTACTTACTCTTTGGCTTAACAGTCAAAGATGTCGATTGTGCCTACAAATTAATTCCCAAAAAATGTTTAAGCAAGCTAACTTTGATCACCGAAAGTGCAATCACTGTAACCGAACTCCTCCACAAGCTAATAAAGAAGGGATACAAATACAAAGAGGTGCCAGTTACTCATTATCCAAGACCCTATGGTCATCAAACTGGCAACCACCCAAGTGTAATGTATAAAGCCCTAAGAGAAAGTGTCGCTTTATGGCAAAGTTTATGATTTCAAAACTAAATCTACGCACATCATTCATAGTTTTGGGGATTTTTATTATCAGCTCTATTACTCATCTATATCGTATTAACGAGCTTCATACCTTTCATAACGATGAGGGTCGCGATGCGATGATTGCCAGCGCCATGATTGAGACAGGTTCACCCACTTTGCTCGGCCCGCAAACCTCAGTCGGCAATATGTATCTCGGCCCGATCTATTACTATTTTATGGTTCCCGGCTTACTCCTTGCCGGGGGAGATCCAGTCGGGCCCGCGATTATGATCGCGCTAAGCGGGATCCTAACTAGTATAGGGTTGTATTTTTATGGCAGACGTATGTTCTCAGCGTGGGTAGGCGTTGCAGCTGCTTTAGTTATGTCACTATCTCCAATTTTTATTCACTACACCAAAAGTTCATGGAATCCCAATCTAATTCCTTTTATCGCACTTCTCATGTTGTTTACCTACGACAAAAAACAATATTTATTCTTAGGCCTACTAGGTGGGATTCTCTTCCAACTCCACTACGTCGCGATGTTATTTTTCGCTACACTTACTTTGTCCCTTCTCTACCAGTCGCGCTCAGTAAAGGGGCTAATTACAATCATTGGTGGATTTTTTATAAGTTCACTTCCATTTTGGGTGTTTGAAATTAGGCACGATTGGATTAATCTGCAAGCATTCTTCAATTTCATCATCTCCGAGCGAGGCTCAGATCCAAATACTCCTAGCTACCTTTCACGCTTTATTCAAAACGGATTAAAAATAATTACCGATCTTATTGCTAGTAAAACACTAACCAACAATACTACACCAAATTTTATGGTAGTCTTAAGCGCGATATTGCTCGTTTTAACAAAGTTTACGCTACCCAAAAAAGGCCTTGCAAAGTCGACCTACAACTTCTTATTAATAATTATTCTCGTCTCAGTTGCTGGTACCTCAATTTTGCGTGACGCGATACATCCTCACTATATTGGTTATCTCTTTCCGATCATTTCACTAGCTATAGCAGCCGTCTTTGCCTCAGGTTCAAAAATTGTCCGCATTTTCGGCGTAATCTTCTTTGTGGTCTGGCTTATTCACAGTGTGCCAGTAACCTACGCCAATATGACCGCCGGCGATTCCCACCAAAAATTAAAGGGGAGGGAAGTTGCAGGCTATATCATGCGTGATGCAAAGGATCATAAATATAACGTCGTAGCCGCATATGATAACTCTCGCGAAACTACCTACTTATTCTATCTCCATAAGTTAAATAACCCTCCCACCAATGAGGCTTCAGACTTACTTTATATTATTTGCGAGGATAGACCTTGCACCGAGGAGGATGTTAATAGTCCTGCCATCTATAATCGCGGACCTGCTCACCCCAGCCTAATTTCATATCTCGCACACCCATATCGCCCATCATCAGATACCACAAAAACCCTCGTTAGCTCAACACACATAGTCTATGGAGTCTGGGTAGCTCGTGTTATAGTAGGGCAGTAATCAACCTTTATGCAAAAAGTAGACATTTCTATCATCATCCCCAACTACAACGAATACGAGAACATCTCTCGTGGCGTCTTAACCGAAGTCATATCCTTTCTCAAAAAGCAAAAGTTTACCTGGGAAGTCTTAATTAGTGATGATGGCAGTACCGATAATAGCCTTTCTCTTATCGCAAGCTATACAAAAAAAGACGAGCGAGTTCGCTTGTTAATAAACGCACATGCTGGCAAGCCCTATGCCCTCCGTAGTGCCGTTAACGCCGCACGGGGAAAGTACTTACTACTCACCGACATGGATCAAAGTACGCCGATCCAAGAACTCCTTAAGCTAATCGCACATACCCCCAAATACCAGATTGTCATCGGTAGTCGCGGGGCAAGGCGAGCTGACTCAACGGTTATCAGACAACTTGCCTCTATTATCTTTCTAATGGTCAGGCGCTTCATCCTTTTACCCGAAATAAAAGACACCCAATGCGGTTTTAAGTTGGTAAAGACAGATCTCGCCAAGAAAATATTTTCTCGTATGCGTATTTTTGGCAGAGCCAATAATGCGGTAGGTTGGAAAGTTACCGCCTACGACGTCGAAATGCTGCATTTAGGCAAAATTATGGGCGCACAGATTAAAGAAGTTCGTGTCGTCTGGAAAAACGAAGATACCAGTAGCGGTAAATCGCGCAACTTTGTTAAAGAGAGTCTGGAGATGCTTTTCGAAATTCTTCGCGTTCGTGTGAATGACATGCTTGGCAAATACAATGTCTAAACTACTCTTTCCACTATTTTTTATCTTCTCCATTTTACTCACCATTTATTCGTATGGTTATCTCGACTTTAACCTAACCCTTAGTAGTCACCCCTTGTTTCTTAAACTTGTCGCTCCCCTTCAGCACCTTGTGTACTTTAATCGTCCACTCTCAGTACAGTTTTACGCGTTTATCTTCTTATCTCTCTTTGCACTCTCTCTCTTGATTATTTTGCCAAAATATAGACCTACCCATTTCCCCTGGAAAATCTACCTCTTAATTATGTTTATCCTCTGGCTCGCATACCCCATGCTCAGTTATGACGTTTTTAACTATATGTTCCACGGCAAAATATTGTGGTTATATGGGGCCAATCCACACACGCTAGCTCCTCTAGTTTTCGAGGGAGACCTCTGGCTTCGTTTTATGCGCTGGGTACATACTCCTTCGGCTTATGGTCCAATTTTTACCATTGTCGAGTCACCTGCTTACCTCCTAGGTCTCGGTAAATTTGTTCCAGTTCTATATTTAATGAAAGCGACTATGATTCTTTTTTATATTTGGTGTGTATCCTTAGTAGACCAAATTGGCGCTCAGCTAAAAGTAGGTAAAAATGTAAGGATATTCTCACAGTTGTTATTGGCATTCAATCCATTTTTATGGTTAGAACTTGTGGTTAATGCTCATAATGATGCGGTCATGATCGCTTTTCTACTCTACGCACTAAAAACATCAATGGGCAACAAGAAAATTCTGAGTTTTCTAAGTCTTACCTCCTCTATTGGCGTAAAGTATGTAACCGCAGTTACAACCCCATTCTTTTTGCTCAAGAATAACCATCTCAAAATTACTCTCATGACACTCGCGCTCCTCGCCCCAATTCTATTTTCGCCTGGTCGTTTTCAACCCTGGTATCTAGTCTGGCCCTTGATCCCCGCTGCTTTGGTTAACGCGGGTTGGGCTAGAGTATGGATTATCCTAACAAGCATGGTGGGTATCGCTTACTATAATCCGTATATCGCTACAGGTTTTTGGAATCTCAGTGACATTTATAGACTGTCAATAATTTACGGGCCAACTACCCTCACAGCCATATATTTTGTTTACCTCAAAAAGCGCATCTAGTCTATAATGGTTTTATGCAATTTTTCCCAACCTTTACCCTCCGGCAGAAGCTCTATCTAGTTGCACTGGTGATCCTCTACCTTGCCACTCGCCTCTACAACCTAACAAGTCTCCCCATTTTTGTTGATGAAGCCATCTATTCGCGCTGGAGCCAGATTGCCCTCCACGATGCTTCTTGGCGGTTTATCAGCCTTACCGACGGCAAGCAGCCGCTCTGGGTCTGGATCAGCATGGTACCTCTAAAACTACTCGCTGACCCACTTTTTGCCACGCGCTTAACCTCGGTACTTTCTGGTCTAATCGGGATGCTCGGCTTAGTTTATACTGGCTTTCTATTAAAGAATATTCGCCTGGGCTTTATCGCATCGGCTCTCTATCTTCTTACCCCCTTTCTCTTTTTCTACGACCGTTTTGCCACCATGGAATCCATGCTCACCGCTAGTGGTATCTGGTTACTAAATTTGGGGATCCTCTTAATCACAACCCTAAGGCTCGATGTCGCGCTTATTCTAGGACTAGCTGGTGGTCTGTCTATGCTCACCAAATCACCCGCACTAGTCTACCTCCTCCTCATCCCTCTAACCTATCCATTTCTTGCGAGCAATCCATTTAAAGCTAAAAAAATCACACGCTTTCTAGTTCTACTTGGCATCGCATTTGTACTAACGGCAGCCATCTACAACATTCAGCGCCTCTCTCCATGGATGCACATGATTGCTGATAAAAATAATGACTTCGTGGTTTCACCATTTTCAATGCTTAAGGATAATCCTTATCGAATCGTTCAAAATTTCACCGATGCCCAGTCCTGGCTTTGGGCATATCTCACTCCACCCATTTATCTCCTTGCGGTAGCCGGTCTTTACCTTCTTCTAAAAGCTGAGCTTATGAACTTTTTCATCTACTCTGCTTGGTTCTGGGGCCCACTCATGGCCACGGTCACTACCGCCATGTTATTCCGCCCACGCTACATCGTCTTCTCTGCGCCCTTTGCCCTCCTTTACGCTGCTTTTGCCCTCTCTAAACTTAGGTTTAGTCGCCTGCTACTTGCACTCGCAATACTCTCAATTATGTCAATCAGATTTTATTACCTTGCTTATACTAATCCAGACAACATGCCACTCGTTCGTGCAGACTCCGACTACGTCTCAGGTTGGGCTGCGGGTAGGGGAGTTAAAGAGATCTCAGAGTACTTAGTAACTAGGGCTAGAAGTAGTAAAAGTGACGTCGAAGTATATACCGAAGGTACATTTGGCCTGCTACCACATGGGTTGGAGCTATATAGTGATGGACTTACCAAAAAACTCAAGATCACTGGTCTCTATCCAATTAGCGACATCTTGCCACTTGCTGTTCGACAAAATGCCGAAAAAAACAAAGAAATCTACTTCATCTTAAATAATACTCAAGTAACGTCCCTCCCCCCAAACTCCACCGAGGTTATGTCTTTTAAAAAAGCCGACGAGAGTTATATTAGACTCTACCAGATTAGTCCATGATTAAGTATCTTTCTCGTTTTATTCCCATAATAACGCTAATTGTTGCGACCATCTTCGTCACCTTGCCACTGTCTCAACAGGGATGGTTTGACGTTCATGATCCTACGGCTGTCGCGAGACTTTCGATGCTTAAAAGTACACTAGGGGAGGGGCAAATTCCTGCCGCTTGGAACAACATGCTCAACAACGGTTTTGGCTATCCCTTATTCCTCTACTATGCTCCACTCTTTACCTATTTTTCTGCACTCATTTCACTCGCCACTCCGACTCTGATTTTAGCTATTAAACTAACTTTATTGTCTTGCGTAGTCCTTTCACTGCTGGGTATGTACACCTTGACGAAAAAGTACGGCCGTTACAACGCACTACTTGCAACCGTTTGTTATGCAGTTTTGCCATATCACGCCCTAACCATCTACGTTCGTGGCGCCTTTGCTGAGGTCATGGTCTGGACCCTCCTTCCCTGGGTGATCTATTACTGGACTAATCCCATTTCCACTCGCAAACAAATTCTTGCTCCCTCACTAATCACTGCTGCTTTTTTACTCTCTCATAATACTGTCGTCTGGTTTATTCTTCCCATTCTCATTTTGATTATCATCTTTTTGCAAAAGCGCGTCGATCGTCCAAGATCTGTTCTAGCTCTCGCTCTTTCATTCCTTCTCACCTCATTTGCTACATTACCAATCATCTTTGAACAATCTTTCGTCCAGGTAGCGCGGGTTGCAACCCAGACTAAACTCAGCGACCACTTCTTAAACTTTACTCAGCTCTGGCATTCGGCCTGGGGCTATGGTGGTTCAGCCCCGATGGGCGAGAGTGATGGAATGTCCTTCATGCTTGGCAAGTTTCCACTTGTCTTGTTGGCACTCTCACTTTTCAGAACTATCGCCACCAGGTCTCTCTCTCGCTACAAATTTATAGTTTTCTTAATAACTTTTGGCTTTGCCTATGCAACCACCATCAATAGTCAGTGGCTCTGGAATATTTTCCCTCTCGCCGAGTTCATTCAATTCCCCTGGAGATTGCTTCTCTACGCAACTTTTGGGATTGCCTATATGGTCGCATGGTTACTTCCATCAGAAATTGAAGATTTAAAAGGTAGCACAATAACCGTCATTCTTTCTATCTTGCTAATCTACTTTAGTTCTCCATTCTTTCAGCCACAGGAAATTAGAAATTATGATGATAGAACCTTCCTTTCTAAACCTACCCTTGCAACTGTCGCCAAAGATAAGATCCCAGAATACTTGCCAACTTGGATGCCTCAATTCCCCGAAAGTGAGTCTAGTGATGGTCTAACTCGAAGCAGTACCCGTGTCACGGGCCAAATCGAAAATAAGCTCGTGCAAACACTCACCATTCAAACCGCGTATATGCCACACTGGAAACTAAACTTAAATGGTTATCCAACTGATATCGTACCAAATCCTGATGGCACTATTCGTACTCATGCCCCAGTTCCTCCAGGCACCTACGCCGTCGACTTAACCTGGCAGCAGACTCCAGTTGAGAAGTTGGGAGTTGTCTTAAGTCTAGTTACCCTGATTGTTGTGTTAGGATTAGCGCTATGAGTGATGCATTCTCCGTGATCAAACAAAAAGCCCTGCGTGGAGTCTTTACCCTTACTTTTCGCCGACTTCTCCTTAAGGTCATCGACACAGTCGGTATTATTTATTTAGCTAGACTACTTCCACAAGAGTCTTTCGGTGTTTTTGCAATTATTAGTTTTGTTGTTTTTACCTTTCTCTCGTTCTTTTCAGATGTTGGTCTCGGCGCAGCCTTAATTCAAAAGGAAAAAATCGAAGAAGATGATCTAAAAACTACCTTCACCGTCCAACAAATTTTAGTTACTGTCCTACTTGTTCTCGCCTTCTTGGCCGCCGGACCACTATCCAGTTTCTATAATCTTGGAACTGAGGGAGTATGGTTGATCAGAATGCTCAGTCTTTCACTATTTATTACTTCCTTCAAAACCATCCCCTCCATCCTCCTCGAGCGGGACCTAAGGTTCGAACTCCTCGTCATTCCTGAAGTTATCGAAACTATTACCTACAATGCAGTCGCTGTTATTATGGCAACACATGGCTATGGTGTTTGGAGTTTGGTCGTGGCGGTAGTTGCTAGAACTACTCTAGGCGCCATCGCCCTCTCATTTATTAAGCCTTGGCCCATCGGTTATAAACTTGCCAAAAAGAGTGTCCACGATCTCCTCCACTTTGGCATTCCCTATCAGCTAAACTCCGTGCTGGCCCTCCTCAAAGATAATCTCGCTCCCACCGTGATCGCGCTTTGGTATGGCCCAGCCGCTGTCGCCTACGTCAACCTCGCTCAGAATATTAGTAGTCGTCCTTTAGAGCTCTCAACCATCATCTCGCGCATTACTTTTCCCACGTACTCGCGTATACAGGGTGATACAGCACGGCTTAAGAGTTGGATCGAGAAATCAATTCACTTAATGGCAGTACTATATTTCCCCGCCATCATCGGTTTACTCGTAACCGCCCAGCCACTGCTTATGTATCTCTACGCCGATAAAAGCGATAAATGGTTGCCCGCGCTTACGACCCTTATCTTCTTCTTACTCTCCGCCGTCCCAGTCTTTATTACCACCACCTACACGAACGCGCTCTACGCCCTCGGTAGGCCTAAAGTAGTCTTGAGACTAATGGTGCTCTATACAGCACTGACTTGGGCGATCGGCCTGCCCCTAATTAGGTGGGTTGGCTATAGCGGTATCGCCATCACGGTCGCGGCCATCACCTATATCACAATTCCTTTGGTAGTCCACGAAATCAACAAAATCGTCAAATTGGAAACCTGGGAAATGATTAAGCGTCCGCTCATCGCCAGTTTGATTATGGGTGTAGTTACCTATCTCGGCGTGACCACTTATGTTACTGGGCTACTGTCGCTCGTCTTAGCGATTCTTCTTGCGATCGTTCTCTACTGTGTTTTGATCTACTTCTTTGATCAAAAGATGCTAAAGGCCGAACTTGGCAAAGTCTGGCATACTCTAAAGGACTCAGCTACAATTAGGTCATATGACCAGTAATATTGGCGCTGTTTTTATTGTTTACAACCAAGCCAATCTTTTAAGCGAATCCTTAGAGAAGCTCTCAAAATCTGGCTTTAACCTACACGTTGCTGATCTGAGTAGTACCGAAGATATCGCTGCGGTCTGCAAAAAATGGGGAGCAACGTACACTAAGCTGCCCTACGCTAGTATTGTCGAACCCGTTAGGTCTCAAGTCTTTAACAGTCGTAAGGAGGACTATCTACTTTACCTTGATGCAGACGAATCAGTAGGGGATGATCTAATCACAAAGCTGAAAAGTCTGGCAGAAGAAGGGGTTGATTTTGTCAAAATCCCGAGGGCTAACTATATTTTTAATTCCTGGGTTAAAGCTAGTCGTTGGTGGCCAGATTACCAGGTAAGATTCTTTAAGCGTGGAATGGTTACATTTCCAACCACACTTCACAGCGAGGCGCTTACACGTGGAACTGGAGTAACCTTGGATCCCGATCCCAAGCTTGCTATAACCCATCTAAACTATCAAAATCTTGACGAATGGTTTGATAAAAATCGTCGTTATGCAAAAGTCGATGCATTAGATCGGTTAAATTCAAATCAGAGCTTTACTCTACAAGATGCGATGAAACTTTCTATTTCTGAGCTAGTGAGTCGCTTTTTTGCTGGAGGAGGCTACACTGATGGCATGCATGGATTCATGTTATCAATTCTTCAATCTTTCTATTACTTCTTTGTGTACGCTTACTATTGGGAAGGCAAAAAGTACGAGAACTCACTGAGTGCTACAGAACTAAAATCATTCCCAAGATCTTGGTTTACCCATGGTTTGTCTGAGATTCTCTATTGGGATGGTAAAGATGATAGTTTAATCAAAAAAATTAAGGGCAAGTTTACTAGAAAATTAATTGCATGAAAAAGACCAAAAAAATCAAACACGCTGCCATCCTTATCAACTTTAGAGATGCCAAGACTACGGCAACCTGTGTTAAGTCTATCCAAAAATCTAAGGATGCCCCACATATTATAGTGGTGGACAATGGAAGTAGTGAGGAGTGCCTTAATGAGTTAAAGGGTCTATGTCCCGGTCTCGATCTAATCGAAACAGGCGCCAACATCGGTTTCTCTGCTGGCAATAACGTGGGCATTAAAAAAGCACTGCGTCTGGGTGCCGAAGTAGTCTACATTATCAACAATGACACTCTCGTCGACGAAAACTTGTTTTTCCGAAGTTATCGCTACGTAGCCAAAAAGAATCGTATTGCTGGCGCAAAAATATATTATGCCAAAGGTTACGAATATCACGAAAGCCAAAGAGGGCAAGGCAACATCCTCTGGTACGCAGGCGGCTATTTTGACTATCGCATGGCAGTCTCGCGTCACTATGGTATCGACGAAGTTGACCTTGGCCAACATGACACTATAAAAAATGTAGATTTTATTACTGGTTGCTTTATGGCAGTTCCGAGGACAGTTTTTAAGAAAATTGGTATGTTTGACGAGTCATTTTTCCTTTACTTAGAAGACACCGATTTTTGTCTCCGCGCCGAAAAAGCCGGGATCGAGTTAATTTACAACCCCAATCTCGTGCTATATCACCTAAATGGTGGTAGTACATTAGCCGGGAGCACTCTCGTTGATTACTATATGACCCGTAATCGATTCATGATTGCCCGGCGCTACGGTAGCTGGCGGCTAAGGCTTGCCTTACACCGAGAAGCAATACTCAGAAACTTGCCAAACCCCATGAGGCATCTCGCCTATTTAGATTATCTCTTTGGTCGGATGGGTAATCGTAACGACGCAATTAAAATTATCAACAATAAGCTTTAAACATGACGCTCAAACTAAACCTACTTAAGACCATAACAGGATTATTTCTCTTCGTCGTATCCATCCTGCTTTATCATAACTTAGGGCGTGATTACCTCTATGATTGGGATGAGAGTATCTATGCACAGCTTGGGGTTGAGCAAAGTATCAGCACGTTTATTACTCCAACCTGGAATGGTGGTCTATGGCTCGAAAAACCGCCCCTGATCGCTCATATTACATCCCTTGGTAGCTCAATAAGTAGTGATCCCGAACTAGGGGCAAGGTTGTTTATCCCGGTTTTTACCATTATTACTTTGGTTTCTGTTTATGTAATTGGTGGTCATTATGGCGGTACAGTTGCCGCTTCAGTTGCCACGATCATACTCATCTATTTCGATCTCTTTATTGGTCGCAGTCGGAGTGTGAATACAGATATACTCCTGCTCGCCGGGATCACGTCAGCTGTAGCCTTGCTCCTCAACAATGCCAAACCATATTTGGTAGCGCTCGCGCTCGCGCTCGCTATCTTTGCCAAAGGTCCAGCAGGCTTGCTAGCACTGATTATTGCCGCTCCACTCTTTCTTAATAAATCAAAAAAATACTTTCTACTTTCTATTTTTTACTTTTTACTATTTACCATCCCTTGGCATGCTTACCAATTTTTCGAGAATGGAGCAGACTTCTATACTCCATATCTACTTGAACAAGTTATTAGGCGTGCGACTGTCCCAATTGAGTTTCACCTTGAATCAAGGTGGTTTTATTTTGAGCACCTCTATCGTGATCTAGGAGTTGGTATATTGTTGACAGCGTCCATCGGCCTAATCTTAGCCTTAATGCAAAAGAAATACTTACCTTTGTGGTGGGTTCTTTTTCCGCTTGCACTCTTTACTCTCGCCAAAACTAGGTTGTCTTGGTACATACTCCCTGTTTATCCCGCGATTGCCCTCGGAATTGGTTATCTCTTTTCATATCTAGCTAGTAGAGTCAATAAGAAATATTCTTTGGCTGTTATTGTGCTAGTTATTGGTGCAGCACTTCAATCTCTCCTCCATTTAAGTCGTACCACCGAATTCAGTCGTAGCATCACAACCTACCCCGATCACATTAAGATCGCCTCAATACTCTCAGAGTTGCCGGATTCAAGCATTGCTTATTTAGTAAGTTCCAGTGAAAGAACCGCCGAAGCAATTTTGCCCCAGGATCAGCGCCTTAGTAGTAGTTTTAGGTATGGCGGAGCCCCCTCTGTTGTTTTTTATAGCAAAAAACACGTTGCTTTCTACTACAACTACAATGAATTTGCGAGAGATCTAAGTAGTAATATCCATCCTCTCGCGATTGTCACCGAGGGTGACATAGACAAAGTTCCTCCTGGTTATTTATTAATCGCTAAGGTTGGTAGTTACTACGCATACCAGAAAGATAGTCTCTATGCTAACCGTTAGCACCCAAATCGCCGTGGGGGATGACCTCCCTACATTCACTAGAATGTTAAACAGTGTTTCTTTTGCTGACGAAATTATCATCTTTAATATGGAACGTGAAGATAAAGAAGTTCTTCAATTATTCAAAAAATGTAAGGCTCGTGTAATAAATATTAAAACTCCCAAAGTGGTTGAGTATATCCGTGGTCAACAGATTGTCGAGAGTAAATATAAATGGGTGCTCATTATGGATTACGATGAGGTAATTCCAGACGCTTTAGCCAGCGAGATTAAATCTATATCTAGTGAGGTAGTTACTGAATTTGGTGCCTATTATCTAACTCGGCGCAACTTTTCTCTCGGCTATCCACTTCGCCATGGTGGTTTTGGTGACGACCAAGTGCCGCGCTTATTTTATAAGCAAAATTTTGTTAGTTGGTCAAAAGAGATCCATGGTATGCCCAAAATCCGCGGAGAATTTGGTTATGCATCAAGTCCGATGGAGCATCACAAAGACGCGAGTCTCGCCCAAATGGTAGATAAGACCAATCGCTATACCGATGTTGAAGCACTGCAATTCTTCCAAGCCAAAGTGGAGGCGGTAACTACAACAACCCTTATCCGCAAAACGCTGATGGAATTCATCCGTCGCTACTTTCTCAAAGCAGGTTTCTTGGATGGTCGTATAGGCATGATCCAGGCACTCTATCAAAGCTACGCGATCTATTTAAGGTACGCCAAGCTCTACGAACTCCAAAAAAACAAAGGGATTTTATGAAAAAAGCATTAATTGTCTCTCCCTACTTAGATCACTTGGGTGGGGGAGAGCGCTACATGCTCACCTGTGGCCAAGCCTTAGAAACTTTGGGTTATGAAGTCTACATCGGTTGGGATAATTTAGAATCCATTCGCAATATTACCAAGTTCCTCTCAATCGATCTAAAGCATCCAGTGCTAGATGCAAAAATTAAATCTTTGTACCATAGCGCAAGCCCGCTCGCTATGTTTATGGCAACCCGTCCCTACGATGTCGTGGTTTACCTCTCTGATGGCTCTATCCCCATGCTTGGAGGAAAGACTAACCTCTTACACATGCAAGTGCCTTTTCATAATGTTGGCGGCAAAAATTGGAAGAATAAACTAAAGCTTAATACTATTAAAAATGTTATCGTCAATTCCAACTTTACCAAGTCGATTGTAGACCATGAATACGGGATTAACTCTGACGTCCTTTATCCTCCAGTTCCTCAAATTGCAAAAACTCAAGCTAAGGAAAAAATTATTCTCTCCGTTGGTCGCTTTGAACCCTCCCTTAATGTCAAAAAACAAGATGTTTTAATTGATGTATTTAAAAAATTATCCCAAGATATTCCAGACTGGAAACTTGTTCTGGTTGGTGGGAGCGTCGAAGATTCCTGGATCGAAAAATTAAGAGGCATGGCAAGTGGCTATAACATTGAGCTTTTACCCAACGCAGAATATCAGCAACTAATAGACCTCTACGGTCGGGCGAGCATTTATTGGCACGCTGCCGGCTATGCTGTTGATCAGACCAAAAGTCCCGAGCTAGTTGAACATTTTGGCATTAGCACTGTCGAGGCTATTGCCGCTCGCGTGATTCCATTGGTTTATAAAGCAGGTGGACAAACCGAAATAGTTAAAAATCAAGAACTTTTATGGGAATCTGAGGACGAGCTAATTACTAAAACTAAAAACCTCACCACCAAGAACTTCAAAGACTACGAAGGTTTTCTAGACATAAGTGACTTTACTGAACAAGCATTCCTAAACTCGCTAAGTAGGCTACTATGATCATATTCCTAAAAAAAGCACTCATTCCAGCATTAATCTTGGCACTAGGCATCTTTCTACGCACCAATTCTCTCTCTAGCCACGCTCCTTTTGATTGGGATCAAAATCGTGACTACCAAGAAGTGACGAAAATTGTCTCAGGCAAGCCAACTTTGATTGGCCCAGTTGCCAGAGGGGAGGGTGGTTTCTTCTTGGGTCCACTCTATTATTATCTCTTAACTCCGTTCTATATTTTATCTGGCGGTAATCCCATTTCGCTGCCAGCAACAAGCGTGATGATTGACTCGCTCACAATTGTCTCAATTCTAGGATTAGGATTTTTCTTAAAGAATGTAAGTTTTGGTTATATTTTTACCCTTCTTTGGGCTGTCTCCCCCAGCGCGGTCGATGCGTCACGTATCTCCTGGAACGTGATCTTCGTTCCGCTTTGGTACATTGGCATGGTCTACTATTTAAGTAAGCGCAAATACTCTAATCTTGAGCTACTTATAGTTGGTGTTCTAGCATCTCTTTCTTGGCATATCCACGCGGCCCTTATCCCACTTGCTCCGATCCTGCTGCTCTTCCGCACTCGTTCACTTTCACTTTTTTCTCCACGAATTTTCTATCTTTTAATCGGTTACCTACTCCCTCTCTCACCACTCATCCTCTTTGATCTAAGACACATGGGTCTCCAGTCCAACCTCATCAAAGAGCTGATAATCGGTCAAGAATCCGTCAGGCAACCCATACTAGAGGTTGCCCATTCGGTACTTTCTCGCTATGGCAAAAACCTCGCAATGTTTTTTGGCGGCAAAAGCGATCTCAATCTTCCACTCGGGATTGTAGCCACATCTCTCTCTATAGCTATGCTTTTTATGAAACCTAGTCTTATCCGTCTCGCTTCTCTTACGATTTTGATCAACCTAGCGCTAGTACTACTCTTAGGGTCGGTTGGCTTCCCTGAATACTATTTACTGGTTGCCACCCTTGTAACAGTTCTTATTTTTTCCTACTTTCTCTCAAAGCATCGATTGGGGATATTCTTCGCAGCTGCACTCGCCATCTATCTCTTAACAAAAATAAGTTTTTCTCCTACTCCCTACAGTCTCGAAAATAAACTAAAACTCGTAAGTAGAATTGCCCAAGAATCTAGAGAGATTAGTATCATCTACGATCTACCATTTGGCCGCGAGAGTGGGCTCCCCATTCTGCTAAAAAGAGAAGGTGTAAACATCGTCGAGGGCAGTAACATTATTATGATGATCAGTGAGAAGAATGATCCAAGTTTATTTATCAAAGGTGAACTAGCGACAGAGTTGGGTTACTTTGGCGCCTATCGCCTCGTGAAGCATGAGTTACAATAAAGCAACCTACAATTATGAGCAAAAAACTCTCACTCACCATTGTCATTCCATGTTGGAACAGCGCCGAGCTACTGCAAAAAAATTTAAGTAGCGTGATAAAAGCAGCCAAAGCTGCGTCTGCCAAAATCATTATTATTGATGATCAAAGTAGTGACAACAGCATTGAGTATTTAAAGAGCCTTAAAGCTGATTTTACTTTACTCACAAATCCCCAAAACCTTGGCTTTGGTGAGACAGTTAATCGCGGGGTAGCGGCTGCTGATAGCGATCTGGTAGTACTCTTAAATACCGACGTTCGTCCCGAGCTGGATTGTTTTTTAAACGCCATGCGCTACTTTGAAGACCCCAAAGTTTTTGCCGTTGGTTTTAATAGTAACGAGGGGAGTATGCGAGTTAACTGGGAAAAAGGATTATTTCATCACTTCAGAGGAGAGGGGTCTGAGATTAGTCTCTGGGCCTCCGGTGGCCAAGCTGTTTTTGATCGCAAGAAATATCTCGAGTTGGGTGGTATGGATCCAATGTACAAACCTTTTTATTGGGAAGATACTGATCTTGGTTATAACGCCTGGAAACGTGGTTGGAAAGTGGTCTGGGGCCAAGATTGCCACTGCGTCCATGATCACCAAAGTAGTGTCATAAAAGGCAATTTTACAAAAGACTTTATTTATACAACTGCCCAGAGAAACCAATTCCTTTTTATCTGGAAAAACATTAGCGATCCCTCCCTACTTATCTCTCATTTCTTCTATTTACCACTATATCTAGCCAGATATCCCAAGGTTGTCATTCAGGCACTACAGCAACTTCCTATAGCCCTTCGTAGTCGGTATAAAAATAAACGCTACTGGAAGCGTCGAGATCAGGATATACTAAGGTTATGGAAATAATCACAAAAATAAGTAGTTTTATCAAAACACACGCACTCGTCAGTGTGATTATCTTAGCAACAAGTCTTAGGCTCTTTAACCTTTCCACTAACCCTCCTGAACTCAATTGGGACGAAATTAGCATGGGTTACACCGCCTATTCACTCTCAGAGACTGGGCGAGACGAATGGGGCGAGCCCTGGCCTATTCTCTTTCGCTCCTACGGTGAATGGAAATCTCCAGTCTATATTTACTTGCTGATTCCATTTATTAATGTCTTTGGGTTGAACGCCTGGGGTGTTCGCTTGCCTGCCGCACTCTTTGGGGTCTTAACTGTTTACTTAACTTACGCACTAGGAACACGATTATATAGCCGTCGGGTGGGGTTATTTGCCGCTCTCCTCCTTGCTGTTTCTCCTTGGCATCTCATGCTTAGTCGGCCCGCGTTCGAGGCAGGCGTCGCTCTCGCTTTAATTTTGGCAGCAATTAATCTGTTATTGATCGCTCTTGATAAAAAGTCCAAAAACTTTCAACTTTATACTTTCTACTCAGTACTATTGTTCGGCTTATCCGTTCACACCTACCACAGTGCCAAGATCGTAGTTCCGCTACTCTTGCTCTATTTGGCTTGGGTTTATCGCAAAGTCTTCACTCCCAAAATGCTAATTTATCCTGTGCTAATTCTTTCATTTTTTGCGTATCCAATTGCGAGTGATGTTGTAACCGGCAAGACCCAGGCGCGTTATAACCAGGTTGGTATTACCACAGATGCTGAGCTAACCGAACGTTTTTTCCGGTATCGCAATACTGCACCCTTTGGTGATCTTGGCAACAAGTTAGTCTTTAATAAATATACTTTTATTCTCACCAAGGGTTTTTCTAACTGGACTTCCTACCTCTCGCCCCACTTCTTGCTAGGGAGTAGTAGTATAAGGGCGCAGCACAGCATCCCTTTTCGTGGTGTTTTATATTTTGTAGAATTTACACTCTTTGTTTATGGATTATTCTTACTCCAGAAATCAGCTCACCCGCTCCGTTACCTCCCCATCTACTTGGTCTTAGTTGGATTTATCCCACCCGCCTTAACCAAAGATATCTACCACGTTTTAAGGAGTATTCTTACTCTGCCTTGGTGGCAAGTCATTGCCGCAGTCGCGCTCGTTGATTTGATCTCAAAAAAGTACAAATATCTAAAACCGATCTATCTCCTCCTTACTGTCGAAGTAATTATCTACTTACATAGCTATTTTGTCTGGTATCCCAGAGCTTTTGCCCGCGACTGGCAGTATGGACACAAGGAGATTGCCAGTTGGATTAAAGATAACGAATCAAAATATAAACGAGTTTACATGACGAAAGCCTATGGTGAACCACAGTTGTTCTTGGCTTTCTATAACAAGTGGGATCCCACTTGGTACCAAAGTGAAAATAAGAAATTGATCGAGTACGAATCTCGTGGTTATCCTTGGCTCGATCAGCTCCCTGAGTATTCACTCGGCAAGTATACCTTTCGCGATATCAACTGGTCCGTTGATAACGGCAAAAACGAAATGGTCTTTATCGGCAAGGGCGATGATTTCTGGGAGGGCACCCCCCACCCCTTAAGTATTTACTTTCCCGATGGTACCCCAGCCTTCCACGTTTCAGAAGGGAAGTAAGATATACTAAACATATGGACAACAACCACCCCAAACTAAGCATTGCTCTTGCCGTTTATAACGAAGAATCAACGCTCAGTGAATGTCTAGAATCTATCAGATCTATCGCCGATGAAATCGTCATTGTCGATGGCTCTTCAACCGACAAAACAGTTGAAGTCGCAAGTAAATATGGCGCCAAAATTATTCATGAACAAAATCGTCAAAACTTTCATATCAATAAACAAATCGCGATAGATGCCTGCACTGGAGACTGGATCCTGCAGCTAGACGCCGACGAACGGGTGAGTACGATGTTGGCTAACGAAATTAAACAAGTTATCTCGAATGCGAGTGCCGCAGACGCCTACTACCTCAAACGCCGCAACTATTTTCTTGGTCGCTATATGAACAAGGGTGGGATGTATCCCGATCCTGTCATTCGCTTATTCAAAAAGGGGAAGGCAAAATTACCTCAGGCCAGTGTCCACGAGCTAATGACGGTCGAGGGCACTCTGGCTTGGCTCCAAAACGATCTACTCCACATCGCCGACCCCACTTTTACGCGCTACCTCCTTCGGAGCAATCGCTATACCACCCTTGCCGCGACTGATTATGCAGCACTCAGTCTTGGTGCCAATACGTGGACGATTATTAAATATATGATACTTAAGCCATTTATTCGTTTTATCGAAATTTATATAAGGCACAAAGGTTTCCAAGACGGTTTCCCTGGCTTTGTTTTTGCTTATTACTCCGCGCTCCACATCGCCAGCTCCTATGTTAAATACTGGGAAAAGAAGACCACTAATCAACAAACCACGCTCAAACATGATTGGAACTAGTATGAAGACTTGGTTGAGAAAGTATTCTTGCCAGCTTATTGTCTTAGTTGTTGGTTTATTTTTAGCCTCCAGCCTGTTAAGACCAGGTTGGTATCTCTCCCATGATGGTATCTTTCACATCTATCGTACCGAAGAGGCGCTTTCGATGCTCAAGCTCGGCCATTTCCCGCTCCGCTGGGCCGGTAATTTTGACCAAGGCTTTGGTATCCCACTCTTTAGCTTTGTTTACCCTCTACCTTATTATCTAAGCTCCCTTCTTTCAGTGGTAATAGGCACTATGTGGTCCCTCAAGGCAGTTACCATCGCCTCTTATCTTTTTGGAGGGCTCGGGATGTATCTACTACTGTCATCTCGTGGGCGAAGCTTTGGTCTTTTTGGCGCGCTCATCTTTCTCTTAACTCCTTATCAATTTTTAAACATTTTTGTGCGTGGTACGCTTGGTGAGACTCTCGCCATTGGTCTCATGCCATGGGTCTTGTATAGCTATCAGAACTTAAAGAAAAATAATACTAAACTAAGGTGGTATCACCCCCTCCCGCTCGCTGGTGTCTTACTTGCTCACAACTTCCTAGGTATTCTTTTTGCTGCCTTTATGTTTGGATACATGATAACCAATAAAACATCACTCAAGCGCGCACTCGCTAGTCTCTTAATCTCATTTGGCATTGGTGCGTTCTTTATCATCCCGATGATCACCCAAAAGAATTTACTCTATTCTTTCGCATATAAGGATTTAACTTTTCGCTTTGATCAACATTTCATAGCCCTCAAGCAACTTTTATATAGTAAATGGGATTACTGGTATTCCTTGCCAGGTGACAACGATGGGATGTCCTTTCAGCTGGGGTTAGCACAGCTATCTCTGGCGCTCTTAGGAATTTTAGCAATTATTTGGAAATTTCCGACGCTTTCCAATCTATATTTAATACTAGCCTACCTCGGCACTATTTTTCTTATGCACACCAAGAGTTATTTCATCTGGGATAGCTTGCCACTTCTTCAATCCGTCCAGTTTCCTTGGCGGTTTCTTTTCATGCCCCTTATCTTGACTCCACTACTTGCGAGTCAGGCACTCCTCTCATTCCAATCAAAAAAATTCCGCTACCTGCTCATGCTGTTTTTTGTGGTTCTAGCCTTCATCAATATTCGTAACTATCGTAACCCACAACAATTTCTCGACAACAAAGAGTATACAGACCTCTATCGTTTGTACTACAACAAAACTAGTACAACTTTTCGCACCGAAATATTGCCCAAATGGAGTGTCCCGCATGAACGCTACAAAAATGACGAGTTACTCGTTAATTCTGGTAATATGACGATCGACGCACTCTCCCATGACCCGCTCAAAATTAATGTTACCATCAACAATAAGCCTGATAGTAGTGAGGGTAGGGTCACAATTCTTCGTAATTATTATCCTGGCTGGCGTGTCACAATAGATAATTCCAAGCAGATCGAGATTCAGCCAACTGAGGATGGTATGATTATGCTCAAGCCGGAGCTAGGCGTTCACAATTACAAAATTAAAATGAGTAGTACTCCAGTTGAATTACTAAGTAATACAGTCTCACTGTTATCGGTTTTAACGCTAGGATATTTATGGTACACAAACAAAAAAAACGCGAGTTCCAAGGCAAAGTCGAAATAATCGGCAAAAGCCCTTATGTCGGCTCAGGTCCACGTGGGATCGACGTCTATACCAGGAAATTAGGCGAACACCTCTCCAAAGCTCTCCCCCATGAATCCTTGATCGTGAGTCGTGACCAAAAGGGGACAATCCCCGTGAGTCTCGTTCATTACACCTTCTTTGATCCTTTTTTCTTAACCCTCTGGGGCAAAGCTCCAAAGAATACGCCATTCGTAGTTACAGTACATGATTTGATCCCACTTCGCTTTCCCGAGCATTTCCCAAGTGGCATTCGCGGGAAACTAAAGTACCAACTTCAAAAAATCGCACTCAAAAGAGCATCTGCCATCATTACCGATTCCGAAGCTTCTCGCATGGACATTGCCAAATATATCGCTTATCCCAAAGAGCGGATTCACGTTGTCCCCCTCGCCGCCGGTAGCATTGGAGCAACTGTCGCGCTCGGCAAAACCATTGCCAAAGAATATAGCCTACCTAGTTCATATATCCTCTACGTCGGTGACATTAACTGGAATAAGAATGTGGCCGGGCTGATTAACGCTTTTTCTCAAATAAAAGATAATAAGACTGCCCTAGTTTTAGTTGGCAAAGCATTCACTGGAAGTGCGATAACCCCAGAACTCCAGGCGATTAATGAAGCAATCGACAATAGTCCCAAAAAGCAATTAATCAAGAGGCTCGGGTTTTTGCCAACGCACCATCTCAGTGCGATCTACAAAGGTGCGACCTTATATGTCCAACCATCCTGGTATGAAGGCTTTGGTTTCCCGGTCATCGAGGCACTCAGCCAGGGAACTTCCGTGCTCAGTAGTAATTGTGGCAGTTTACCCGAAGTGGGTGGAGAGTATGCACACTACTTTGATCCCAATAATCAAGATGAACTAACCGCTAAGCTACAAGAGCTAATCAGCAACAACACACTTCGCACTAAGTACCAAGAAGCTGGTATTGCTTGGTCCAAAAAATTTACTTGGAAGAATGTTGCTGAGGAAACTCTGCGTGTCTATGAAAAATACGCTCGCTAAATTGTTCGGTGCTTTCGGAGTTGTCTCCTCTTTCTCTGTTCTCATGACACTTATTGGTGTCTGGTTCTTTCGCACCCAATCAGTTAGTCCTACGTTCCCTTACTATTACTCGCTTTTAACATATGTTAAGGATGCCGCCTATGCTCTCTGGGGCTACTTTGACGGCGTCCACTACCTTCGCTTAGTCGAGAATGGTTACGTCGATACTGGTACACAGGCCTTTTTCCCACTCTACCCAATGCTAGTTCGCGCCTTTTCCAGTTTCTCTGGTTTGAAAGCTTATATTTCTGGGATCACTATTTCACTCATCGCGTTATCGGCTTCGCTTCTTGTGCTTTGGCAACTCTATCCTAAACGCAAGTTCATCCAAACTAGCGCGCTTCTGCTTTTTCCTACTAGTTTTTTTCTCGTCAGCTTCTACACTGAGAGTTTGTTTCTCCTCCTCTCCCTTGCTTTCTTTCTAGCACTCAAAAAAGAACGCTACATATTAGCTAGTCTCTTGGCAGGCCTCGCCTCTGCCACCCGCCTCGTCGGGATATTTTTAGGACTAGTATTAGTTTGGAACTTAATTAAACGTCATCAGAATACACGGCCACTTTATGTTCTATCCTTGTCTATTCTGAGTGCGAGCGGCTTCTTGCTGTATGCCTATTTTCTCTGGTCTAAATTTGGTGATCCTCTCATGTTCTTACATGTTCAGGAGATGTTTGGCGCGGGTCGGAGTGGGGGAGAGCTCATCCTCTTGCCTCAGGTCCTGTATCGCTACGCAAAAATGATTTTTACAGTTGACCCAACTACTTTTTTGTATCAAAGAATTTGGTTGGAGCTAGTCTTTTTTGCGCTCGCAGTCTATGTCTGGTTTAAGAATTTCAAATCTAATACTATCGAAATAAATCTCTATGTTATTTTTTCACTCCTCCTGCCGACTTTAACCGGGACTTTATCCTCGATCCCTAGGTATATCCTAGTGCTGGTTCCTTTTCTTTTGCCACATAATATGAAAAGAACTCATTTCTTCCTCCTTTTAACTTTCAATTTTCTCTTAATGCTCTATCTCTTCTCCCACTTTGCTCATGGCACTTTTGTCTCGTAAAAGCTAGACTATATCTATGTTCAAACTAATTTTCCCGTACCTGTTGATCCTCTTCCTCTCCCTCCTCCCACGCCTCTACTCGCTCGGGACTATCCCCACATCTCTCGCCCATGACGAGGTTGATATGATTATTCAGGCACATAGCTTGCGCCTAACGGGTACTGACCTCAGTGGGACTTGGTCACCCTGGTCCCTGCTCCCCAACGACGCCGTGATGGCCGAGCTAGGTCCGGCGGTTAATCTCCCAACTCTCTCCCTCCTCCCCAACTCACTTTTTGCTGCCCACGCAACCTCGGCACTCCTGAGTTCACTCTACCCTCTAGTCCTAGTATTGGTCCTCTTATCACTTGGTTTTTCACGGCGACTAAGCTGGTTTTCGGGCTACGCCCTCGCCCTGTCACCCTGGCATATCCTCTTTAGTCGCACGTCGCTCGAGCAGCCAACCAGTCTTTTTTTCTATACGCTTTCGTGGTTATCACTCTCTACTCTCTTTAAAGCCAAAAACAAAAAATCAATCCTCCTTTCTACTTTCACCTTTCTAACTTTCTACTCGATTGGCTTCTATACCTACCATGGCTACAAATTTGCGCTTCCCCTCCTGACCGTGATCCTCAGTCTTTATCATAGTTACCGCCAAAAACGTTATCTACCCTTACTCATCGTCGCGCTCATTACTGGTGGTTTATATCTGCGGATTATGGCTAACCCCAGTAGTTATTTAAGTCGTGGCGGCGAGATTGCCTTTTTGGATAAGTCTCGTTTTAGCCAAGTCGTTGATTATGATCGACGGCTCAGTCTCCTCCCCGACTCACTCACTCAAGTCTTTAGTAATAAGCCCCAAGCGATTGTTAGTCTCGCTGTCGACAAATACCTCTCAGTTTTCTCCCCTGATCAGCTCTTTACTAAAGGGGAGAAGAACGGGGTTTTTTCAACTGGTCGCACCGGTTACCTCTACCTTTTTCTCGCGCCTTTTGTTGTGATTGGTTTTGCCAGTCTCGTTACTTCTGGTAAAAGTCGTGATCTCCTATTGCTTGTCCTGTTCTTGCTCTCGCCTCTCGCCACCGTGCTCCACACTAATACTTCCTTTGCTTTTCGCTCCGCGATTTTTGTGGTTCTTTTAACTGTCCTATCTGCCAAAGGTGTCGAGGTGTTGGCTGTA
>QEVC01000021.1 GCA_003576945.1 Candidatus Microgenomates bacterium | reverse complement strand
CAGAATTTTCAGAACGAGACGGATCAGCGCGCCAGGCGCCCCGCCCCGCCTGGAGCGCTGTATAGCCCCTTTTTAACTCGCCGCGGAGGCGGCGATTCTGAATCTCAAAATGTCTGCCAGCCAACGCAAAAATTTTAGAATCACAAAAACACAAAAAATTGGAGGTATCTATGCCCAGATACATCGCATACTGTCGCAAGTCCCGAGATGAGGCCGACAAGCAGGTGTTGAGTATTGAAGCCCAAATCGCAGAGATCACCGAGTTTGCCAAGCGGGAACACCTCGAAATAGTCGAGTTTGTCACCGAGTCCAAAACTGCCAAGTGTCCTGGGCGAGAGAAGTTCGGAGAGGTCATCAAGAAGATAGAACATGGCGGAGCTGATGGCATTATTGCCTGGCACGCCGACAGATTAGCTAGAAACAGTGTAGACGGCGGACGTCTCATCTATCTTCTTGATACGGGCAAACTGGTAGATCTCAAATTTCCCACTCTGTGGTTTGAAAATACGCCACAAGGCAAGTTTATGCTCTCGATTGCCTTTGGCCAGTCCAAGTATTATGTGGACAATCTCTCGGAGAATGTTAAGCGAGGCTTGAGGCAGAAAATCCGCAACGGAGTCTGGCCAGGGAAGGCTCCCTACGGATATGTGAACAATCCTCGGACGCGAGGGATAGACGTCGAACCCATGCAATCGAGAACCATCAAGCGAGCATATGAACTGTTTGCAACTGGCGGATCTACCTATACCGATATTGCCAAGTATCTCAAGAAGTTTGGGATGACAAGGAAATCCGGCAAGCCATTACACATTAACGAGATCCGCCAGATTCTCGCCAACAAATTCTATGTTGGAGTCATGCACTACCAAGACGAGTACCATGAGGGCAAACACGAACAGTTTATTAGCAAGGAGTTGTTTAAGCGGGTACAAGAGGAGTTGGCGAGAAGGAGTCGTAGCAAACAAAAATCCCACCGTTTTGACTTTGTGGGACTCGCTAAGTGTGGCCACTGTGGCGCGGCCATCACCGCCGAGGAACATACCAAACACTACCGCACGACCGATCGCCGCGCCACCTACGTCTACTATCGTTGTACCCGCAAAATGGGGAGATGTAAGCAACCAGCCATTACTCACAATGACTTTACACAGTACCTGCAAGGATTGGCGGCTGATATTGCCATCCCCGAGAGTTGGGGTGAGAAGTGGCAACAACTACTCATGGAAGATGAACAGCAAGCCAAGCTCGAATCAGCCGCCAATGTGGCCACACTGGAACGGAGTGTTTTGGAGATCGACCACAAACTAAACACTCTACTCGACTCCTATCTCGATGGAGTGGTCGATCCCAACACCTACAAACACAAAAAACAGGAATTGAGTGAAAGTAAACAAAAGTTAGTAGAACAAATCACCGAAATTAGGGACAAGGGAGTCGAGTGGGTTGAACCTTTTCGTGACTTAATAATGTGTGCGATTTCATCGCACAAAATCGCGCGCGCAAAAAATAATGGCGAAGAATTATCATTCTTCGCCAAACGTGTCGGGTTGAACTTCATTTTGGAGAATCGCCGCCTCCGCGGCGGCCTCCGCGGCGAGTTAAAAAGGGGCTATACAGCGCTCCAGGCGGGGCGGGGCGCCTGGCGCGCTGATCCGTCTCGTTCTGAAAATTCTGAAATTGTCGGGGTGCTGAGAATTGAACTCAGGCCTGACGCACCCCATGCGCCAATTCTACCGTTAAACTACACCCCGAATAGAACAGGAGTATTTTAGCACGAAAGTTAGTTCAAACGGGAGGCGACATCGTCCCAGTTGACGATACTCCAGAATGAGTCAACGTACTTGCCACGATCATTTTTATAATCGAGGTAGTAAGCATGCTCCCAGACGTCAAGGAGGAGGAGGATGGTCGAGTCAGCAATCAGCATAAGATTTTGATTTTGAATCTGAATGATATGCAGATCACCCTCACTCACAATGAGCGCAGCCCAACCAGATCCTTCGACTGCCTTAGCAGCACCCGCAAACTCAGTTTGGAAAGCTTCGAAACTGCCAAACTGTTCGCTGATTTTTTCGAGCAAGGCACCAGATGGAGCATTGTCTTTTTTGGCTTTTCTTAGATTGGACCAGAAAATACTATGCAATTTGTGACCGTTTAAATGGAATGAGAGGTCGCGCATCGTCGCTTTGAAATCGATTTCCATCCCTTCGCCAGCTCGGGCTTTTTCGAGCCTGTCCATCGCGGCGTTAGCACCGGTGACATAAGCCAAGTGATGACGAGTGTGATGAAGCATCATAATGTCTTTAGAAATAACAGGAGCTAGGGCATCGTATTTGTAGGGAAGATCTGGCAGTTCAATCCTCTTGTGTTTGAGCACAGTAGTCATATACGCCTTTCTACTAAGCCCACTAACTCTGACTTAGATAGGCATAGTATACCACTTATCTGGTATTTTGGCGAATTTTGTCCCAATAGGCGCCACGTCTGGCGAGGTTTTTAATGTCATCTTTATTCTCCAGGATTGATTCGACAGCGCGTTCCAAAAGTATCTTATTTTGAGAACCTTTGACCAAGACCCACATGTTTGGTTTAAGGAGTTTTTTGACCACGGCAATTAACTCTTGCATAGACTGTGGATTGTAGACAACTTTTTTCTCTCTAATCAGGCTGGGAGCAACATATTTTGACATCATCTCACCGTATAGCACGTATGTATCAGCCCTAAACGCTAGTTTTTTGGCAAGTTTTTGGTGCATCTGCTTAGACAATGACCCTAGCTCGCGCATATCGCCAAGGATCAAGAGCTTAGCATTCCGCGGGGCGACGGCATCGAGAGTAGCAAGTGCAGCATTGACTGTGTCAGGTGAAGCATTGTAGCTACTATCAATAATGTGAGTTCCCTTGATACCCGCAAAAACGCGCATACGACCTGCGGGTGAACGATAAGAGCTTAAATGAGAAATGGCCTGTTTGAGGGGAACTCCTAAGGAGAGCGCGACTCCGACGGCAGCGGCGAAGGTGCTGGCATATTCTTTGCCAAAAATATCAGGGAGAGTTAGCGTCGCCTGCATGTTTTGGTATTCAAAGGTTACGCTCGTGCCGCGACGAGAGAGAGTATTTTTTATGATGCGGAGCGAGCTAGATTGGTTAGTTCCGAAGGTGAGTAAACGAGATTTAATATCTTTAATATAGGGAGCTAATGCCGCGCTGTCGGCATTAATAATGCTGGATCCATCCGGCGAGACTGAACGAGCCAGGAGCATTTTGTGTGACGCGATTAAGTTGAGTAATTTGCTCCTGCGTCTTACAGAAGCTGTGTCTCTAACGAGGGGATCAAAAGTTTCGGTGTGGACGTGACTAGCCCCGAGGACGATCGCAATATCAGGCTTGATAATCGAGAGCAGGTAGGCCATGTTTTTGGGAGGATGTGGACTATCGATCCCCATCTCAACTACATAGTAGTCGTAGCTTTCTTTCCAAAAGATGTATTTGAGCGGGGCGAGTAGCATGACACGGAGCCAGTCTAAAAAAGAATAGGTCGAAAGTGTTAAACCTAAGATATTGAGAGGAATCCCTGATTCAGAATTGGCATGAACACTGTGTTTAACGACTCCCCTATTTTTGAGAATTTGGACTATCGCTAAGCGAGTACTAGTTTTGCCCGCACTGCCTGTTACACCAATAATTATGGCCCGAGGATTTTTTTTGAGTTGCAACTTAGCCCAGAAACGAAGATAGGCGAGGACGATTAATGAAAGTTTTGATTTCATAAATGTATTCTATTCTCCACTTAGCTCTTTGGCCAACTGAGAGATCCGGTCACTATTTACTTTGTCCTGCTTTAAGCGCGCTTCGAGGTCTTCACTCATCCACTCGCGCTTATTAATGACAGATAACACTTCGTCGACCAAAGTCTGTTTAGTTTTGAGAAGGCTTAGTAGCTCGTTTAATTTTTCCTGATCGACACCGGTGACACCAACTGCTTTTTCCCAACTGGGAATCACTTCGGCCAAATTGGCTCTCGCGCCTTCCCAGCTTTCTTTCATACTACTATCGTAGGTGGCAGGGATATAGCCACCTAAATGTCCGACGATGACTTGGGTGGGGCAACCGGAGACGTCAGAGATTACGCTGCTGACTCCGATGTGATCGTAGTCAGGATTACTCAACTGAGCTTTTGTTTCAAAATTACTTTGCAGGGCTGCCCATAACTCGTCTGCGGTATAGTGGCCAAACATCACAAATTCGCCCGTTACAATATTGGTATATCCAACATCCCTTAAGGCAGATTCGAGTTTGTAAGAAGTGCTTTCGTTTTTGAGGAGCGCTGAGCCACGTGCGCGTGAGGAGACCTCGAGCTTCTGGTTCCTTTTTAGATTAGTGAGTTTTTGATAGAACTCAGATGCATTGAGGGTAGGTGTACCGGATAGTTCTGCATCTCTGTCGGTGTTTCGCCAAAGTGAATGATAAATTCCTTGTTTGGCAAGCGGGAGATAGTACTTAATATCCTCGTCTTTGACAAATGAGAGTTCGTAGCGTGAGTCGGATGAGACTTTGCGGTTGTCTCCCAAGACAAAGTAAGAGTTATTGGGAACGGTAATTTTGGTACACTCAGCCAAGTTAGATCCAGCATAGGTCGAGCGAGGTGAACTAATGTAGGGTTCTTCGATTACTTTGCCGTTTCGAAGTACATATCCATCGCGTAACTCTATCTCGTCCCCGCTTTTCCCGATGACTCTTTTAATAAAACCAAGATTCGGATTTTTATCTTCCTTTTCAAGAATTTCTCTAGTTTTTTGACTACTGAAGGCAACCATGTCACCAATACCAATCTCTGACTTTAGATACGTGGTACCAGCGAGAGTAATACCCTTAAAATAACTATACATTCGCGGGCTACTGCGATATTCTAGCACTCCATCAGAATTAGACTTTTCTGGACCCCCAGACTCCTCATCCCAATAGAGCGATGGGTACATTGAGCCGGTGCCGACCACCTCCACAGGTTGTGGTTTGAGGCCAACTAGTTTGGAGATCTCAGTGTAGCTAATCCAGGAGATTGGTACAAAGAGGGCGGTTAAGATTAGGTTAACTAAGATGGTTATGAAGCGTCGCGACATAATGATTCGACGAGCGGCAGCTCGTTTTTGACAAAGTTATGCGGGAGGAGGTCTCTAAATTTGGGATCGAGGAGCTGTCTAGCGGTCACTACACCGGCCGTCATGAGCCTGATTTTATCCTCTTTGGTTAATCCTTCGATCATGGTCACAGGATGCAACCGAGTAGACTCAATGATGTCCATGATCCCCTCGTTTTTAGGATATCCCCAACTAGTGAGTTTGATACCCTGACACTCGGCGTATTTGATGGCATCGGTGGAGAAGCGAGTATTAGTGACTATCCAGGGCTTAGTGTTTTCATGTGCATGACCAGCAGCGAGATCGTCATAGCGTGCCTTAATATAGAGGGCGACTCGAACGTCGGTGCGTTGATTGGGTGATTTGTGAAACTTGGCTTCGATATAGTAGGTAATACCATCTTTCTTGGCCAAGACGTCGACTTCGTGAGTTACACAGCCACCTGGGATGATTTGGTTGGTAACTGTCTCATAACCAAGTTCGGCCAAAAGGAGTGCGACATATTTTTCGAAAGGATATCCGGAAGGACCGAGCTCGGCGAGCGCTGCTTTGAGATTATATTTCATCGCGAGATAGGGGCGGCTACTACTGTGTAGATAGTCTTGAATTAAAGAATAAATCTCGCTAGTTGAGATCCCGTCATACAACCGAGAGCGGATAGAATCGATCATTTCATCCTGCATGTTGGCTGGCACACCAACCCTAGTGGCAGAGCTTTTGATCTTTTCTTCGTTGTAGACTTCGCGGGTACCATCAAATTTGGTCACAAAAGTTGTCATGTGTCTTACCTTTCCCCTACCATCGGGCAGTTAGAACTGTTTGGATAACAAAATAAGCAAAGCAGAGTACAGCGGTACCTAAGACTAGGATGCGCGCGAGAGGTGGTCTTAGTTGTTTGGGGATAGTAATCGTATTTAGCGCGCCGATTAGGACGAATGCGACCATCATCGCAGCAGCATTAAGGATTGCGCCGAGTGTGAGGAGGCTACGAGGTTCGCTAGCACCAGAAAAAAGAAAAATGGCGCTAAAGACTAACTCTGTCCAAAGAACATAGTAGAACATCCGGGAGGCATTAACCTCATCAGTAACCTTATATTTAAGGAGAAGTAGATTCTCGGAAATGACACGACTAGCGGCTTCTAGGATGCCTAGCTGAGTAGTAAAGAGCATAAGTGAGCCGATTAAGACAAAGGTGGTACCCACAAGTGGATGGAGTGCTGAGCTTATCATCTCAGACTGCCTAAAAAAGAAAGATAATCCACCTGCGCTCTCAACCCCACGTGCGGTAGCAGCAGAGAGGAGAGAGAGCATACTGATTGTAAAAATGCCGATCCCCCAGAAAACCAAGAAGTGTTCGGTGGTAACGAGTCTCCACCAACGCCTCCACTTACTCAGATTACTGCCAGTGAGTGCAAAAAACTGTCCATCGAGGCGATGTGAGCTAGAGCCTGCGAGGAGAGTTTTAATGCCTACACCGTAACGACCCATGCCCATACCTTTTTCTTTGATGTAGTAACTCTGTGAGAGGTTGAGATTGCCGCCGCCACCGGAATAGGCAAATGCGCCGAGGAAGGCGCCGATGGCTACCCCCTCAGGAAGGAAGTGATAGCCATCGCCTATCCCTATAAATCCCTGAAATAGAGCGACCCAGTCGGTGCCTCGTGCCATGTAGAGTGCAAGCAGCGTGACGAACGGAACACCCACAGAGAGCAGAGTCTTTTGGACTGTCTCCATGGTTTTATAGAGAGTTTTACCTGACGAGATAATAAGACCTGTGATAAGAATTAAGATTGCGGCGGTAACGTTGATTGGAAGGGATGGGAAAACGTGATTAATCATCGTGGCAGAGGCTAGAACAAATCCTGGTAGTGCCCACGGGATAACGGTCGAGAAAACAAACCAAACGGGAATAGTTTTGCCCCACCTGCGCCAACCAACAAAAACACTCTCTCCACGAGCGAGGGTATAGCGCATGATCTCGGTATTTAAGAAGTATTGGAATGTTATTCCGAGTAGCCCGCCCCAGATGATACCCAAACCGTATTGTGAAACTAAGTATGGCCACATAATAAGTTCGCCAGAACCTAAGGCCAAACCTAGGAGGATAATCGATGGTCCGATACTTTTTTTGAGAGTTATTGGTTCGGGAAGATTTTGATTATTCGCCATGGTAATAGAGTATCATATAGGGCATATGGACGCGATACTTCCTGTTTATAAGCCAGTGGGGATTACCAGTTTTGACGTAATACGAGCATTTAAGCGTAGTGTAAAACCTAGCTACAAAGTTGGGCATGGTGGCACGCTAGACCCATTTGCAGATGGTGTCCTAATCCTTTTACTTGGCAAAGCAACTAAGCTAATGAGCACCCTATCTACCCTACCCAAAACATATCATGCGAAAGCAGTATTGGGGGCAACATCAGACACACTGGATGTGACAGGTACTATAGTGGAAAGTGGAAAGTGGAAAGTTCCTAGCAACGAAGAAATCTTAACAGCGAGTGATGGCTTTGTTGGTCAGTATGAACAAGAAATTCCACAGTACTCAGCCGCCAAAGTGAATGGTAAGCCTCGTTACTTGCTAGCTAGAAAAGGTGAGGTAACTGAGCGAAAGTTTAAACAGGTTGAGATCTATAGCTTAAAGATAACCAACGTAGCTGAAGATAGTATCGAATTCATCACTAAAGTTAGTTCGGGGACTTATATAAGACAACTATCGTATGATATCTTTAAAAAATTAGGAATTGACAGCTACTTGGAAAACCTAACTAGAACTGAGATTGGTGACTTTAGTATAGAAAAGTGCGCAAAAGTAGAATATTTTATGACTGAAGCTTGGCAAGATAAGCTACAGCCGCTTGGATAGCCTTCTCCCGATGAGTGGGATGCTCTAGCTGATATTCGATAGATTTTTTGTGAAATTGACCTAAGGTCATCTTAAGTTCTGGGATGTAGAAGATTTGCCAAAAAGGCATACCCTCGCGCATGCGACCGATTGGTGCAGTTAAGATCAACCCAGTTAGCAAACCATCTACCGTAATCGTATCTCTGCCTTTTTGAGCGATAGCGAGGACAGTGCGAAAATGGGCAGTGCGTTTATTCAGAGTGACTTTCTTTAATCGCTTTAGGGTATAGTCGACGATTTCTTGATCACTCATGTGGTGACCTAGCCAACGTCTAACTTTGATCCCTGGCTCTCCACCTAGGGCGTCGATCTCGATCCCAGTATCATCGCCGATTATGATTGAGTCAGTTGGCAAATGTGGTAGATAGGCCTCGGCTTTGAGAATAGCATTTTCCTCTAGTGAGTTGCCAGATTCTTCGATCACCTGACTGAGTCCCAACATTTCTGGTGAAGAAATGGAGAGGCCGTGCGCTTCAAAGTGCCGTGCGGCCTCAGCAAACTTGCCGGGATTGGTGGTGGCATAGAGGATTTTCATACTTTGGTTGCTACGATTGCTAGAAAGAGCGGAAATTCGGCACGTGCTCTATTTTCCATCCGCTTGGCTTTGCCCTGGCTCTCTTTATCTGAAACCCATTCTTCAAAAGAAATTATTGGACAATTAGCATCAGTTAAGGCTTTAGTATAGTAAGAGATTGGTTGGTGATATGTCCAAGTAACAGCCGAATTTTTAATCCCTGGATGGGCGTTGATGGGAATCTCAAGTGCGGAGAGATAACGATTAAGGCGGCGATATTCGAGTTTATTGTTTTCATCAACTTCCCAGCTACTCTGACGAGGGATGCGAAAAGCAGGATGATTAAGCACAACAATAATCGTGCCCCCTGCCTTAACACTTCTGGCCATTTCGCTTATCGCTACACTCGCTTCTTTCATATTTTGTAAGGCAAGGATTGAGATTGCCAGATCGTAGAAATCGCTTTCCACCGGGAGAGCATGGGTAGCGTCGGCAACGAAATAGGAGTGAGATTTTGAATGATCTAGTTTTTTGGCTTCAGCGATCAACTCCTTGGATATATCAATACCCGTGTACTCTACACTTACTGGGAGTAGTCGCCCATAAACACCTTGACCACAACCAACATCGAGTACGCGATCTCCGTTTTTTGGCTGGTAGAGTTTTTTTAAGTTTGGGAAAATGACGCGTTCGTGATAATAGTGGCCTGAGCTACCGACTAGTTTGTTGTACCATGGGGCAACTTTTCCCCAGGAGGTATTTTTTAGTTGCATGTACGTATTGTACCCTACTGCTCTGGTTCTGATTTTTTGTGCTTGAGCTTAATCATTTCGCTCCAAGGCTTGTGGCGATCAATCACGAGTTTCCAACCCAAAATCTCTAGACCTATTAAAGCTACCCACCACCCCGGAAGGATTGGAAGGATCATTCCAGCTATTCCAAACGCAATTAAAAATATACCTATTGCGGTTCGGAGTGTAGTTTTGGCTTTAGCTTCCATAGCGTATATATTACCCTATTTTTGACTGAGATTTCACTGGTATGATATACACCATGAATAACTGTTGGGATCAGCTGCCACCACAATTTCTTGAAAGATTATCGAGAATAGTGCCAAAAGAATTAAAAGAGCAAATACTGGAGAGCTATTGCCGTAAGCGACCAACGACACTCCGGGTTAATACCCTAAAATCCACGAACGAGAGCGTAGCACACGAACTAACCAAACTTGGACTTATATATCATCGCCCAGAGTGGTATCCGCTAGCGTTTATTTTGGAAGGATCGGCGTATGATACGTTAGGTAAAATTATGGAGAGTGAGCTATATAAAAATGGCGAGGTTTACGTCCAGAATCTCTCAAGTATGATCCCCCCACTAGTGTTGGATCCTAGCCCAGGTAACCGGGTACTGGATCTCGCAGCAGCCCCAGGATCCAAGACCACACAGATGGCAATGATGATGAAAGATTCTGGCGAGATAATAGCTAACGATCTCTCCCCTATCCGTATTTTTAAGTTAAAGGCAAACTTGGCAGGACAGGGAGTGACCCACACGACAACCAACCGAATGCCGGGACAGTTCTTATGGAAGAGGTTTCCCCAATATTTTGACAAAGCACTAGTTGACGCCCCGTGTAGTTTGGAAGGGACGATTTATACCGAAAAACCAAAATCTTATGCGCAGTGGTCAGTCCACAAAATTAAAGAGCTATCACAGAGACAAAGATACCTACTTAGATCGGCTATTAGCGCAACGAAGGCTGGGGGCGAAATTGTATATTCAACCTGTACCCTAGCTCCGGAAGAGAACGAGGGTGTTATAGACTGGATCCTAGCCAAAGAAAAGGTAGAGTTAATCCCGATCTCAATCCCAGGACTAAAAACCTATCCAGGAATCACCCAGTGGGGTAATGCCAAACCATATGATGAGAGAGTAAAAAACTGTATGAGAATTTACCCGACTGAACTCATGGAAGGATTCTTTGTGGCTAAGTTAAGAAAGATTGCCTGAGATCACGCGATTTTTTACGAGTGTAGAGTACATCAGTAGATCTTCGGCACTACTTTCATGATCAGAATTGAGTGACTTTAGGATCATTGTTCTAAGCGGAAAATCGGGTACCTCATTTAATCTCTCTTTCGCTTCTATAGCAAAACGCTCTGACATTTTTATTTGATTGCGGTGTCTACCAAGCGCAACCCTGACTAGATCTTGTGACAATGCGGCTAAGGATTTATTTTGTGCATCAGTCATAATATTTCGCTAAAAAAATATTTTGTTAACTCATCGTATTTACTGCGAAGTGCTGGGTTTTGAATTTCACTACTGAGGTTATTGTCGTTCGGTCTAATATTAATAAATGAGTTAAAGTCGATTATTTTTGTGTCTAGATCTATTCCCCCGCCCCACAAATTACTCTGCCTTGACCCATCTTGGAGTAGTAGTTGCTCTCCTTCGAAATGCCTATCCATTCCTGCGACACAAATCTTTTTATCCAGATCAATTACAGTTTTAATATAAGTTTCAAATTGCTCACTCGCCCTATCAATCTCAGATTGCGTAAAAGGTTGTGAGGTTTTAACTATCATGGCATGATTATTATAACAACTAACTTATTCAGTCGCCGGGTAGTGGCATTTCTTCCACTTTTTGCCGCTACCACACCAACAGGGGTCGTTGCGACCAATTTTTACACTAGATTTTTTTGAACCTTCGGCTTTTACTACCTTGGCTTTGATTGACCCGCCTTCTACTTCGTCCTTTCTTAGAACGGCTTTTTTTGGTGTGTTAACTGGCGGCTGGGCTACTGGATTGAGTCGGTAAATTTTGTGGACCACATCACTCTCAATGGCTCCCACTAAACGCTCAAACATAGTGTAGGCTTCTTTTTGATACTCTACTAAGGGGTCACGCTGGGCGTAGCCACGGAGACCAATGCCATCCCTTAGTGATTCCATGGCATCGAGGTGGTCCATCCACTTTTCGTCAAGGGTAGTTAAGTAAACGTACTTTTCAATCTCACGACTTACACTGTCACCGAGATTTTTGACGCGTGTGTCATAGGTGTTGTTTGCGATATCTTGGAGAGATTTAATAATGAGACCACTATCTTTGGTTTTGCCTAGCTCTTTGAGAAGTTGTTTTTGCGAGGCATCATCAAAGGGAATAATGCTGACAAATTCTTTGACAATCATGTCTAGCTCTTTGACTGACAACCCTTCGGTGATGCGTGAGTTAACGAGGGTTTCGAGCTCTGTGCTAATCAACTCTTTGATCCTGGGAGTGAGACCCATCTCGCTAATTGCCTCACCTAAGATGCGGTCCCTGAGCTGATAAATGACACTCCTATGCTTGTTCATGACGTCGTCATATTCGACGACGCGTTTGCGCATATCAAAATAGAAACCCTCCACCTTAACCTGAGCACCTTCCAAAGCCTTGCTGACCATCTGATGCTCGATCGCTTCTTCTTCGGGGATTTTGAGCATGGTCATAATACCGGCGATTTTTTCACCGCCAAAGATGCGCATCAAATCGTCTTCAAGACTGACATAAAAGCGAGAACTACCTGGATCCCCCTGCCGACCCGAGCGACCTCGCAACTGGTTATCGATACGACGTGAGTCGTGCCTCTCCGTACCAATCACATGCAAACCGCCAACGGCGACCACTTTTTCGTGAGATTTTTTCCACTCTGCTTTATCCATCTGGGTTTTGTCACCACCGAGGACGATATCAACACCACGACCCGCGATGTTAGTGGCAACAGTTATCGCGCCGTAAGCGCCAGCATTACTGATAATCTTGGCTTCTCCCTGGTGGTTTTTGGCGTTTAGAACGTTATGAGGCAAGTTCTTTTTCTTTAAGTATTTGCTAATAATTTGGTTGTGATCGATACTCTTGGTGCCGATCAAAACTGGAGTACCCTTTTTGTGCATTTCTTCGATATCTCTTACGATTGCGGCGTATTTGGCACGGGCAGTTTTGAAAATGAGGTCGGAGTGATCAACGCGAGCAACAGGCCGGTGGGTCGGGATGACCATAACATCAAGGTTGTAGATCTTTTTAAACTCCTCACCTTCGGTACTGGCGGTACCAGTCATACCAGACAGGTGGGTATACATGCGGAAATAGTTTTGGAGCGAGATCGTAGCTAAGGTTCGACTTTCCTGTTGGATATTGACGCCTTCTTTGGCTTCGATGGCCTGGTGAAGACCATCGCTATAACGACGACCATACATCAGCCGACCAGTGTGTTCATCGACAATAATTACTTGACCGTCCTTAACAACGTAGTCCTTATCTTTGGTGAATAGCGTCTCGGCTTTGAGGGCGGCCTCGATGTGGTGGACGGTGTTATAACTTTCTTCGTAGAGGTTTTTGACCTTGAGGCGCTGTTCTAGGCGTCTAATACCATAGTCAGTCAGGGTGGCAGATTTGAGTTTTTCGTCTACGTCGTAGTCGGTGTCCTTGATTAAGGTTTTGACGATTGCAGCATACTCACGATATTTGTCAGTTGGCTCCGCGTCAGGGGCACTAATAATAAGTGGAGTTCGCGCCTCGTCAATTAGGATACTATCGACTTCGTCGACGATGGCAAAGTAATGTCCACGCTGTACTTTATCCTCCAGGCGCATGACCATGTTGTCGCGCAGATAGTCAAAGCCAAATTCGTTATTGGTGCCGTAGGTAATATCGGCAGCATAAGCCTCTCGGCGCGGCACGCGGCGGAAGTGTTTGAGACGCTCCTCTTCTTCTGCCTCGTTGGTATACCCAAGATCGAGGAGCTCACCAGGCTGATCACCCATACCAGAGTAGATAACACCGACGGATAGACCGAGGAGGAGGTGAGCACGACCATACCAACCAGCATCACGACGGGCAAGATAGTCATTTACTGTCACAACATGAACTCCCTGACCCATGAGCGCGCGGACATAACTAGCGAGGGTGGCGGAGAGCGTCTTACCCTCACCGGTTTTTTGTTCGCTGATCCGGCCGTTGTAGAGGGAAAGGGCAGAGATTAGCTGTACATCGTAGGCCCGCTCACCAGTAACTCGACGGATCGCCTCCCGGATAGTAGCGAGTGCCTCGGGGAGAATTGTATCGAGAGATTCACCATTTTTAAGTCTGGTTTTGAGTTCCGCTGTCTTACCAGGCAATTCTTTGTCTTTAAGCGATTTGATACTTTCCTCGAGAGAGTTCACTCGGTCGACGATGGGTTTCAGTTTACTGAGCTCGCGAGCATTACCATCAAAAAAATTAGTTAAGAAATTGAACATGGCTCCAAGTATAGCATGCAGCTTACAGATTTTGGCTGATAAACTTAGCTAGATCT
>QEVC01000020.1 GCA_003576945.1 Candidatus Microgenomates bacterium | reverse complement strand
CCCCTCACTTTGGTTCATATATCTTGACGCTCGCAACCGCACCAGTCATGTCTACAACGCCGAGCAAGCCGAAGAAATTTATCAAAAAATCAAATTGTTCCCTCCTCTTGTCGAGGAACTCATAGGCAAAGTTAAAGAACTCTAGTTGGTTTTTTGCCTAAACTCCCCTACCTCTGCTATAATCCCCATATTCATTAATACTTGATCCGCCAGTTGGCGGAATTAAGGAGAAAAAACCTATGGGTAAAAGAAAAGAAACCACAACCGTTGCTCCCAAAAAGCAAAAATCCATGACCAAATGGGAGGAGCTCTACACCGATCTCTCCGATCGCACCGCGATGGCGCTTAGAGAAGCTAGGGTTAAACCAGAGCAACTCAAAGTCATGGCCGATGGCGAACTCACCGCAATCAACGGCATCAACGAAACTGCGCTCGAAGAAATCCGCGCGAAATATTCCGCTGACGTAATTCCCGATCAATCCAAAGTAATCCCAGCCAGCGACACAGTCGTTGAACCCGCAGCAGTCAAAGAAGCCGGTATTATCCCTCCCAACAAACGCCATGACTTCCGTGGTGGCAAAGCCATCACCACTGCCCGCTCCCAGGTTGATCGCACCAAAAACTACAGTATCGAAGAAGCAGTCGCACTGGTCAAAAAAACTAATATTACTAGTTTCAATGCGACAGTCACCCTCCACTTAAACCTAACTAGTAAAGACGCTCCAACTCGTGTCGAGCTAACCTTCCCTCACGCCGCCGGCGCCGCCAAAAAAGTCGCGATTGTGAGTGACGAACTCCTCGCCAAATTGGACAAAGGTGTAATCGACTTTGACATTCTAGTTACCAGCCCTGCGTTCATGCCCAAGCTCGCCAAATACGCCAAGCTCTTGGGACCAAAGGGTTTGATGCCCAATCCCAAGGCCGGTACTGTGACCCCAAATCCAGAGGCCAAAGCCAAAGAGTTTGAAGGTGGCAAAACCCAGGTCAAAGCTGAACCCAAATATCCTCTCATGCACGCAACTGTCGGCAAGACTAGTCAGCCCGAGGCTGAACTAGTCGCCAACATCCGCGCCATGATCGAGGCCGTAAAACCAAAATTTATCGTCAAAGCCACGCTCGCCGCGACCATGAGCCCAGGCATTAAGCTTGCGCTTAGTTAGTATTCCCGCTATAATATCCCTAATCCTCAAGACAACAGGCAATTCCCTAAGTCCTGTCTAAGGCAAGTAACCACAAGTTGTGGTAATTAGCTGTCTATCAGGAGGACAGCTATTTTTGTATATACGAGGACAAACTTGTCCTGAGTGACTGAAAGGAATCGAAGGATGCCAAACCTAAAAAACCAAACTCAAGTCAAAGAACTCGAGTCCAAACTCGACTCCGTTAGCGCCATCTTCCTCGCCGACTACCAAGGAATGAACACCAAGGATCAGAGGAACCTCCGCGCCGCTGTTCGTGAGGCTGGAGGCGAACTCTTGGTTGCCAAAAACACCCTGCTCAAGATCGCGCTCAAAAATAAGGGTTATGACGCCGAAGCAATTTCTTCTTTCCTCAAAGGTAGCAACGTTACCCTTTTTGCCGGTGCCGACGCCGTCGCTCCCCTCAAAGCTCTAGTTGAATTCGCCAAGAAACAAGACAAAGAACTCCCCCTGGTCAAAACTGGCTTTTTGGGCAAAGAAACTCTCTCTGTCGAAAAGATTAAGCAGCTCGCTGCCCTACCTAGTAAGACCGAGCTCATCGCCAAACTCTTGGGCACCCTTAGTAACCCCGCTCGCAACATGGTCAGCGTCCTAGTTGCCCCAATGCGCAACCTAGTCTACGCCCTCTCTGCCATTAAAGAAAAGAAACAATAATTAGTTATTAAAAAATTAAAGGAGACAAATATGTCTGATACCGTAAACGCTCTAGTTGAGCAAATCGAAAAACTCTCCGTGCTCGAGGTCGCTGATCTCGTCAAAGCACTCGAGGAAAAATTTGGCGTTAGTGCCGCTGCTCCCGCCGAAGAAAAAGACAGCTTTGACGTTGTCCTCGCTGCTGGTGGTGCCAACAAAATTGGCGTCATCAAAGTTGTCCGCGAACTCAACCAGACCCTCGGCCTCAAAGAAGCCAAGGATCTCGTCGAAGCCGCCCCCAAAGTACTCCTCGAGGGTGCCAAAAAAGAGGACGCCGAAGTCGCCAAGAAAAAACTCGAAGAGGTCGGTGCTACTGTCGAGCTCAAATAAGAACTTTAGTTACTTATTAAATACAAAAATCCCCCGTAAGGGGGATTTTTGTATCTGATTATATTATGTGTTCGTTATTTACTTCAGCTAAATCTGGTCGTTACTTATCCACATCTCCCCACTTATCCATACCACTACATATAGTGTTTATGTTCGTATGGCCATAAAGCCGTATAACAGTAAATCAGGATTAACGGATCTACAGGATCACGGATTTACGATTATATCGTCGCACAATACTTATACATCAATCTATTCATTTATACATACTTCATCATACAATATGCTCAATACATAACAAATACATAATCAAATGATATCCTATTGACACTCACCCATACAATTGCTAATATCATCTTAGTTATGAATCAACAACTAGATCTCAAAAACCTCCCCGATCTACTAACAGTCCGCGAAGTCGCTGACCTCCTCCGTGTCTCTCCCCTCACCCTCAAACGCTGGGGCAAAAGGGGCAAACTCCCCGCCATCCGCATCAACTCTCGCGGTGACCGCAGATACAAAAAAGAACAAGTTCAGTGGTTACTAGGGATTAATCCCGACCAAAGCTAACTCTCTTTGGGAAAATCTAGCTTCATTGAGTGCTGTGTGTGTTTTATTTCTTCGAGAGTTTTTTTGACCGCCTTAATTACATGACTTACGTAGTCCCCTTCTACTCCGCTAAATGCATCTTTATTGAAAAACAAGACTCCTGCTCGTAGCTCACCCGCGTCACCCAACCCTTTGGGAAATTTGACCTGACTCGAATTAACGTAGTTAGATAACCATTTTCTAGTGCGAACATTAACCTCTTTTACCCAACCCGGCTTAACTAATCTTCCGTTGTGGCGCTCGTGAAACACCAAACGACTAAACTGTTTCTGGTTCGCTGTATCCATCATCACTGCAAACTCATCTCCCGCAATTCGCCACACATCGTCTACAACCCTAGATTCTCCTTTCATTATTTCTGTAATTTTTTTCAATACTTTATCTCCGCCTGAATGTCCTAATCCGTCATTAAGATACTTAAAATTTTTTATGTCTATGACTATTATTCCAAAACCCTCCCTGTGTACAGCTCGATTCATCTTTGCAATCCTCTGTATGATTGCTCTTTGCGCTCCTCTTTCACTTAAACACCCAGTGAGCGGATCGTATGCCTGCAAATATTCATTCTCCGCACTTGTTTCCCCGATCTCTACATAACCCCTAAGTACGGTCGTCTTGATCGGCCGCTCACCTCGTTTGCGAGGCTTACGGTAGCTTTTCTCTATATTGTTCAAAACCACCGTTTGCGAAACTTGCATTGATTGTAACTTTGGCTTTTTTCCTAATTTTTTCGCAAGCCTATTCAACTCACTATTAAAAATTGCAGCAATTGCCCGTTGCTTAGCCGTATTTCCAACTCTTTTTCTATCTACAGGTTTACTCACAAATTTCTCGGACATTACTCAATCATACACACTACCCAATACCACCGCTACCTCCCCTGCAGACTTTGTCTTCATTAGCGCCATTCGCAAGTCAGCGGCGCCAGGAAACCCATGGGCGTACCAAGCTAAGTGCTTGCGCATCGGTAAAAACCAGCGAATATCGCCTTCCACACTCTCACTTGGTTTATATAAATGCTCATACACAGTTGCGTGCTCAATCGACCAGGCAAGTCTTTGTTTGTAATCAGGCTCAATTCCTTGAAAAACTAGTGGGTTGCCCTCGGCCGCTCTCCCAATCAAAACACCATCCACTCCATATCTTTTAATCTTCTCCCTCGCGTCAGCCAAACTAGCTACATCTCCGTTGCCAAGTAGGTGTAATCCATTTTTATGTACTATTTCCACTGCTCGCCCAATAGCGTCCCAGTCTGCCAATCCTTGATATAGCTGTTTGAGGGTTCTGCCATGGAGACTAATATTGGCAGGTCTCACTTCACAAAGCGCGTGTATCCACTCATCCATCTCACTCGAGCTACTAACCCCAATCCTCGTCTTAACCGAGACTGGCAACTTCGTAGCTGCTTTGGTTGCCAGGATTATCTCCTGAGCAAGCTTTGGCGTCCGGATAAGTCCAGCCCCACACCCATTCTCGCTCACATTCTTCGCGGGACAACCCATATTGATATCTATCCCATCAAAACCTAAACTCTCAATTAGTTTTGCCGCTTCTACAAAATATTCTGGCTTGTTGCCAAATACTTGAGCAATTTCGTACGGCATTGCTGTCTCGTGAATCCGTAAATCGGTAAATCCGTGCTCCCGTGTATTACTTTGCTGGCTATACGGGTCTACGGCTATACGACTAGACGACAATAAATCCCTTGCCTTTACAAAGCCAAGTAGCATCCTCTCCTTCTTGATCCCCTCCGCATAGTGCAGCCCGTCTACCGACACAAACTCCGTAAAGATCACATCCGGTCGACCATACTTTGCAACCATGTAGCGAAACGGCGCATCCGTCACCCCGTCCATTGGACTCATTCCAATTACTGGCCTCTCACCACTGTATATAATATCCCAAAAAGACATATACTTTATTATAAACTAGTATATCAAAATACTCTCTTTAATCTCATCCAAAGTACTGTAACGCCAAACTTGAACACTTTGATTATTCGTGGCAATCGCCAGGGCTGGGTGATAAGTCTCCATAGCCACTTGCCACCCAATCGATCAAGCCAATCTGGACAAAGTCTTACTACTCCCGCCCACTCATCCAGCACTCCTCCGACCCCCATCGCCACTCGCACTCTCAGGTAGGGTCGATTGTCTTCTATCCAAATATCTTGCCAAGGTGATCCATACGCTACCAACAAATAGTCTGGCTCATACGCATTAATCTTGGCTATTGTCATACTGGCTTCTTCATTTTTCTCGACTTTTACTGTCTGGGCCCCGCTATACCAAGAAATCTGGAGTTGTGGATAAATTTTCCTCAAATTATTGGCTGCTTGCTCGGCAACCCCCACTTGCCCCCCCAACAAAAAGACTTTTTCCCCATTTTCGGCTGCATGCGCCACTATCTGCTCCGATAACCAGGTTCCACTAATTCTCTCTACTTGCAACTTGCTACTTTCACCTTGCAACTTATTAGCCCAAACAATTCCATGACCATCTGCAACAGTTAAGCAGCTTTTTAGACTCTCTCTAAACCGAATGTTATCCCTCGCCTCCATTACAAACTCTGGATTTACGGTTGCAATATGCAGCATTTCCTTCCTCTGGAGCCATATTTTTCTTAGCACTCCATTTATATGAGTGCCAGTAATAGCAACATTCATGATTTCTACCGGTAAATCAGTCTTTTTATTAGTTTTGTTAAGTGATTTTCTTAACTTTTTTCCGACATTTTTCATATCATCCCTCATTCTAGGTTAGTTCACGTAAGTCTCATCATACTCAAACTGTGTAATTATTGCAAAAAAGTTGTAAAAGTATCTAATTATTTTAGACTTATATTAGATGAGAAAAATAATAGTTATAACTATTTAACGCAAGTCCATATCAAAAATACTACAAGACTAAATAATTATACAAATTTATAATTAAAATATACATTTAGTTCACATATTGTTAACTATAAATAATCTTAAAAATGGAATTTCTATCTATTTTTAGCGTTAAGTAATTATTTTTACTATAAAACATCCCCCAACCATTTATATACTTGCATATAATTACTAAGTTTATACATTAATGAAAAATAAAAATTAACCTGTAGTAAGGTATTTCAAAGTCTGATCCGCGGCACTCTTCCAACTAAACTGGCGCACTCTCTCCAAACCTCTTTGTTTTAATAGTTCACGACTCCTTGGGTCATTTAGTAGATCGCTTATCGCACTGGCAAGTCTCGACACGAACATCCTCCTCCCCCCATCCAGGCTTACGATAATTCCCGCATCACCCACTACCTCTGGTAGTGCTCCACCACTACTTACAACTACTGGGGCTTTGTGCGCCATAGCCTCAAGCACTGGTAGCCCAAACCCCTCGGTCCATGATGGTTGTGCATATACGCTTGCCCCCTGGTATAACGCCTGTAGTAACTCTGGAGAAACGCGACCCGTAAATATGACGCGATCTGATATCCCCAACTTGTCTGGCGCTGCCAAATCCTGCTCCGCTTCCCAGCCAATCCCACCTGCAATTACCAACTTGTAATCTGGGTGTGCTTGTCTAACGATGGCAAAAGCGGTAATGAGTGAGCCGACGTTCTTCCGTGGCTGCACCGTCCCGACAAACAGAATATATTTCTTATCTTCGATCCCATACCTCTCCATTACGGCTTTACGGATTAACAGGCCAACGGATTTACGATCCATATCTGCTCCCTCATATATCACAGTGGTCTTTTCTATATCAATTCCAGTTTCGGCGATTAGATCACGCTTCGTACTTTCGGACACACATATCAGCCGATCCGCTCTCCTCGCCGCATAATATGTTGATAGTGGCAAATACCAACGCTGCAGCAAGTTGTTGTATTGTGGTAAATACTTATATTCCAAACCATGGATTGTCACGATAGTTTTGATAGAACGGTTCCGTAGAACTGGTAAAGTATGAGCTGGTATCCAGAGTATATCAAGCTTCGTAACCCAGGTCTCTAGCGCAAGTCCGACTTGTGTCCAAAGTACTGGAAAATTAATTAATTTTACAGTTACATTGCTATATCCATCCAATTCTTTTGGTATTTTCACATTTGGACGGATAAACAGGACAAATGTATGCTTTTTTGCTGTTGTCAGTCTAAGCATTTGAGTGATAAGCTCGTATGAATAGTTTTCCGTCCCTGTTCTCTCGTCTACAAATGCTCTCGAGGCATCAATTCCAATTAACATATCTTTATCATACCAAAATAGATCAATAGTATTCGGACAATCAGAAAACTCAGAGAGTCCGACTATCAGATAATCTGAGTCTCCGACTTTCCGAGTCTTCTGAGTATTCCGGTTGTCTGATTACTTTAATGCCCGCCTATACATCTCAATATTCTCAACTGCCCTCCCCGTCCCCTTTACCACACACAACATCGGCTCCTCCGCCACATACGCCGGCACCCCTACTTCCCTGGTTAATAATGCATCTAGGTTTCTCAAAGTTGAGGTCCCACCACTCATGACAATTCCACGATCAATAATATCGCTTGATAATTCGGGTGGCGTCTCCTCAAGCACTGCCTTAACTACTCCCACAATCTGAGCGAGCGGCCTAGATAGCGCTGTATTAACATCACTTGAGGTAATTGTTATTGTCCGTGGCAGGCCAGTTACCGTATCTCTCCCTTTTACATCCAAGCTTTCCTCTTTGGGTAGCTTCGTCGCCGAGCCAATCTTTAGCTTAATCATTTCTGCCGTCTGATCTCCAATAATCAAAGAATGACTCCTTCTAATATAATCCGCAATCGCTTCGTCCAATTTGTTCCCTCCGACTCGAGCACTCTTGTGGACCACCACGCCACCGAGCGCAATGACTGCAGCCTCTGCCGCACCTCCGCCAATATCTAGGATCATATGTCCTGCCGCTTCTGCAATCGGCACTCCCGCACCTATCGCCGCAGCCAGCGGCTCATCAATTAAATAAGTCTCTTTAGCTCCTGCCGAAAGGGTTGCATCCAGGGCTGCCCTGCGTTCTACTTGCGTACAGCCTGCGGGCACACAAATCATCACCTCAGGTTTAAACCATGTACGCCCGCCTACCGAACGTGTAATGAAAAACCGCAGCATCGCCTCAGTGACGGCGTAATCTGCGATTACCCCCTCTTTCATTGGACGACTGGCTATGATATTGCCAGGTGTACGCCCCAACATTATCTTTGCTTCATTCCCAACTGCGACCACCTTCTGGTCCATCACTGAAACCGCAACAACTGTTGGCTCATTTAGTACTATTCCTTCGCCCGCCACCCAGACCAATGAGTTAGCAGTACCCAAATCTATACCAAGTCTCTTTGCAAACATGAATATATTCTAGCATGTTGTCAGTAAGCCTGATAATTATTTATTTTCACGGCCTAATTGTTAATTACCGCATATTATATTTATTACCGTACATAAGATACATATATTGCGGTTATTATTCTGCTTGACACTTCAGTTAGCGTTCTCTACACTATCATTAACACGATAAAAAACTTGGACATTCCAGATCATGACCAACTTTCAAGAAGAAACCTATACCATCTCCGAAACCGCCGAAAAATTAAATCTTTCCGAAAAAACCCTCCGTCGCTGGGAAGACGCCGGTCGCTTTACCCCCTCCCGAACGGTTGGCAACCAAAGGCGCTACAGTATCGAAGATCTCCAAATCTTAGATGCCATTAAACACAATGTCATCCCTCATCAAAAGGATTTGTTGACCCTAGCCGCAGCCGCCCAATTTTTGGATGTTACCGAACCCACCATCGCCCGCTTGGTAAACGAGGGACAGCTTCACCCCTTTACCACGGTCTCCCAAAAATACTATCCTCGTCATCGTTTATTACCCTTCCTCGGCAACATCAAGGGTGAGTCACCCAAACCTCAAATCAAAATTGAGAAGCGTCCTCTCACTACAGAGCCACCCTCAGAGCCAGCTCCGCCCCGTCTACCTCCACTCACCAAACCTGATGTGATGAGCACTCATTCACAATCTCTCTATACTACTTATAGTCTCCAAGCTGTAATCACTATAATTCTAATCACAGTCTACCACCTCCTTTTCCGCACTCCATCAACTCCCACAAGTCCCACAGCTACTCAAGGCAATGTCCAAGGTGCTGCCACTAATCCAAGCTTGGTACTTTTAGACGATATGCTCGATAGTGCAACCGGTGGCCTAACCGCAACCACTATAACCTCCAAACTAGGAACTATTACCCCCAACCTCACCCTGCTTCCTGGCGTCTCTCCTACCTCTCCTTTCCCTGGTAGCCTGTATTATGATGCAGGCGAAAACAAAGTCAAAATCTATACCGATACAGGTTGGCAAAACCTCACGACTACCCAAGACCTAGATCTTCTCAAGTATGACCTTGAATCTAAAACTGCAAGTCCAAGTACGCTATAATAGCGTGGTATGAAGCGTCGCTCACAATATCTAACTCCCTTAATCTTCTTTGCCACCATTCTTTTTGTCTTGGTTGGCACTTATTTCGTAATCCGCTACGCCAAAGGCGATCGCTTAGGCAATACTGGCGGAGTCAAAGGTACGGGTCTTCTTGCTGCTAACAGTTTCCCCACCGGCGCCCAGGTCTATATTGATGGTCGTCTCACCACTGCCACAGACAACACCCTAAACCTTGATCCTGGCAAATATAAAATCGAAATCAAAAAAGACGGGTATCATACCTGGACTAAGAATTTAACTATTACCAAAGAACTGGTAACTCCAACCAACGCTCAGCTTTTCCCTGCCAGCCCGGCCCTCGAACCACTAACTTATACTGGTGCCGAGAATCCTACTCCCAGTGCCGACGGCAACTCCCTGGCATTTACTGTCGCCTCTGCCAGCGCCAGCACCAAAAATGGTCTCTACGTCCAAGACTTAAACAGTAGTCCCATTAGTCTCAACAAGAACGCCAGACAAATTGCCCAGAATACTCCCGAGCACAACTATAGCAAATCAAAGTTTGTCTTCTCTCCTAATAGTAGTGAAATACTTGTCTCCTTTGACACTGGTGCCAATCTCTTACTCGACGCCACGCGTTTTAATAACCCCCAAGACCTCACCGATATCACCTGGAAGTTGAACACCATTCTCAATGATTGGGAACTAGAAATGGCCCGCACCGAACGCGTTCGTCTCCTCGAACTCCCCCCCTTCTTCCAAGAGATCGCAACGGCCAGTGGCAAGCTCACCAATCTCTACTTCTCCCCCGATGGCAAAAAGCTCCTCTACCTCGCCTTGGTACCTATTGAAATTCCCAAAGGACTAATCCCACCTCTTCCCGCCACCAGTACCCAAGAAGAGTCTCGTACTACTACACCAGGAACTTGGTATGTTTACGATCTCGTTGAAGATAAAAACTTTGCAATCGCAAATGGCCAAGTCCCCTCCCCAAGTCCTTCAGTCCCACCCAAGCATAGTAAGAATCAGGTCGCAAACCCTACACCAAGCCCAATCATCAACAAACTCATGCTCCTCAACACCCTCGACCCTATCCCTGCCGAAACCACGAGTAGCTCGAGTGCTTATCGCAAGCTTCAGGAAAATGTGACTAGGGACACTACTCTCAAACTAATCGCCGCCCAATACTCCTCGATCTATGTTGACTCCGTGCAGTGGTATCCCGACTCCTCTCACCTCATCCTCCACTCCGACAACAAGATCGAGATCATGGAGTATGACACCACCAATCGCGTCACCCTCTACTCCGGACCCTTTGACAATAGTATCGTCTACCCCTGGCCAGATGGAAGTAAAATAATTACAAGAATAGCTTTTTCAGAAGAGACCATCCCTAATTTATATACTATTAAACTGAAATAGCATCACTCCTGCTCGCGATGCTACGCATCGCGTTGCAGGCGGGCGCATCCAGTTCTCCGAAGACACCATCCCCATCTCCCGCATCCATCCTAAACACACTCGGCGAAAGAAGGATACTATCAAGTTAAAATAGTCACCAGTGTAGAGTGTCAGGGTTTCGTTTACATCTCCCTCGTATAACTCATTGGTTTTATTGTTAATAATCCACGTCTCGATTTTTTGTCGTGGCGTGCATTGCATTCTGTAGCCATTATGGCGTCTCGTGGTATTGTACCAGCCCTGATAGAGGTTGAGCTTGTACTGAGTGGTTTCTAGATCTGTAGTCTCATCTCGTACTAGCCTCCATAGACACTCTTCTTCTATGGTTCGGTGGAGTCGCTCCACCTTGCCATTATGTTGAGGAGTCTTCGGGGGATTGCGTCTTATGATAATCCCTCGCTCCTTACACAGTTTGGTGAAGTCCTTCTTAAATTCACTCCCATTGTCTGTGCGGACTGATAAGACTGGGAATGGTGCATGGTCTAGGAAGTGAGTAAAGCACCGAGCCACAGATAGACTAGTTGCACCCTTGTATACGTAGGCACCCATATAGCGAGAGTAGTCATCGATTATTGAGAGCATTGTCCCTTTGCACTTGCCAAAGGGTTCGGTGGTGTCAATCTGGACTTCCTCTCCCGGATAACCTTTAGCATATTTCTTGTTGTGAAGATGGGGTTGGGATTTATCATGAGGGATATGAAGACGGCGACGCACCAAGATGCGATAGATGGTGCTTCGCGAGAGCTCCACCCATGCGGTATGCTCGCTATAGTTTTCCTCCAGTACCCACTTAATGGTGTCTAACCCTGCTCCACCACAAGCCTCATAAGCTTGTATCACGGCTTCCTCCACCCAATCTGGAGTTTTATTGCGAGCTGGAGAGTTAGTACCTGGGCCACGCTTTCTCCCATTCATCGCTCCATCCCCAAACAGTCTTACTCTCTCCCGCATCTTCCATAGTCCCTGCCTGGTTAACCCAAGTAGTCTAGCTCCTTCAGAGACTCCTAGTTGACGTTTATCAACAGCCTCCAAGACTCGCTTTTTTGTTCCCACTAACTGGGATACTGTATACTCCGTCACTGCGACCTCCTTTCAAGGTTTCCCTTAATGTTTTGCAACACAAGAGTATACCAGGGGAGGTCGCGCCTAACGGCGCGACTAAAATACCAACTAAACAGAAACCCTACAATGTCAACTCAATTGCTGAAACTTTAACATGCCCAGGTCAAGACAGTTTGGATCCCATCTCGAATGCTCCAAACAGTCAAAGACTCTATATCTGAGGATGCCATAGTACTACTACGCAAGCTCCTCCCCGGCGCGCTTCATATTACTAATAGTCTTGAAAACCCAGATTCGATCAGCTTTGTGCTTGGCAACTAACCCCAACTCCAACTACATAGGACTTCTCAAGCGACTTGGGTTAAAATAGTCTCATGCGTCCCGGTAGTTCAATGGATAGAACAGAGGTTTCCTAAACCTCCGATCCAGGTTCAATTCCCGGTCGGGACACCCAAAACTAGTTACTTCCCTCTCTCAAAATCCGAGTAGATCAAGCACTCTTCGGCATTTTCATATTCAAACAACTCCTCGCCTTTGAAAATCAGACTAATTTCTTTATTGGCATTATCCGGCTCATCTGAGGCATGGATCAAGTTTTGACTCCCGCTCATCGCGTAGTCTCCACGGATACTGCCTGCTTCGGCGTCATATCCTTTAGTAACACCCACGATCTTGCGTACTGCCGAGACTGCCTCTTGTCCTTCCCAGACCATTGCCACAATTGGCGTCCAGGTCATAAAAGCTTTGAGATCTTTAAAAAATGATTTCTCTTTGTGGTGGGCATACCAGGTATCTAGGAGTTCATCGGTAAGCCTCATCATCTTAAGACCAATGAGCTTAAGCCCTTTGCGCTCAAACCTGTGCATTATTTCACCTATCAATCCCCGCTGTAGTCCATCTGGCTTAACGAGTACGACAGTACGTTGCATTGACATATTTTTCCTCCAAAATCTAATTAACTTAATTTTAACACGTCCGCATACATTGTTTCGTTTTTTATAAATCGATTTATTTTCCACAAAACAAACGCTCTTTGAATCACATACAACAACCACAGTGGAACAGTTAAACTATGCTCACTTACTACTCCAAGTGTGACCAGGTCATAGATTGCCATACGCTCTGTCGGTAACGCACTCGCGAACAAATGTTCTTTTTCCATGTGATGCATTATATCAATCAAATATCGTTTCTGTTGTTAACGTTTCACCAATTTAGTTGACATTGTAGGGTTTTAGTTTCGCTAGCGTTTTAGTCGCGCCGATAGGCGCGACCTCCCCTGGTATACTCTTGT